>JANXDC010000016.1 GCA_025059945.1 Bacteroidota bacterium | reverse complement strand
ACGAACACCGAGGGGGCGCGCAGCCGGGTCTTCGATGCGGACTTCGCCCGCGAGCAGCTGCGTGTGGCCAAGCTGCAGATCCTGCAGCAGACGGCCACGGTCGCCCTGGCGCAGGCCAACGCCAACCCACAGGCGGTGCTCTCGCTCTTCCGCTAAGCCATCGGAACGCCAGCGTGGAGGGGGATGGTGGAACATCCTCCCTCTCCTTTTTAGGTACACGACTTGAGGTTAGGAAAAAAGAGCTAGACCAAAGAGGGGATCTCTCCCATGCTCGCACAACAATACGCCCAGCAATACAAACAGCAGGAAATTCTGTCCGCTACTCCGGAAGAGTTGATCCTCAAGCTCTACGAGTTGGGTTTACAGGCCTGCGCCCGTCAGGACAGGGAGAAGCTGCGCGGCGTGCTGCGGGAGCTTATCAATAGCCTAGATTTCACCTACGCCGAGCAGGCACAGACGCTCTTCCATCTCTACATGTACTGCCTGCACCAAACCCATCAGGGCCGCTACGAGGCCGTGCGGGACATCCTAACCGAACTGCGCGAGACGTGGAGGACGCACGTGCTAGGGAAGTAGCGCTATGCTGATCAACAAGCTCTTGAACGACCCCTACGAGCAGTTGATCTCTAAGATCCTGCAATACGAAAGCACGCCCAAAAATCGGCTGCTGGAGCAGAAAAAACGTTTAGAAGCGCGCAAAAACGCCCTATCGGAGGTGCAGAGCCGTCTGGCGGCCTTGAAAAGACAGCTCGAACAGCTGCGCGATCCCCAAAACGTTGCCTTCCGGGCGATGACGGCGAACGCCTCGCAGCCGGATAAACTTAGGGTGAGCGCCTCCGAGCAGGCCGCCTCAGGCGTGTATGCGATCCGGATTGAACGTCTAGCGCGCGCCGATACGCGGCTGTCCCGGCCGTACGCGGCGACGGGCACGGAGCTGCGCGCCTTCTTTGACGCGCTTGGAGAACAAACCTTTTACCTGGAGCTAGCCCACCCAGACGAAACGGATCCAGAAAGACGCGTCCCAATCGCCGTCTCGATCCGAGCAGAAGGCCTGGATAACCGAAGCATCTTGCAGGAGATCGCGCAAGCCATACGCGACGCTCTAGAGCTGGCCGTCTCAGCAGGCCACCTGCGCAGCACGGAACGCCCTACGGTCTCCCTCGTGCAAGAACAGCCGGGGACGGTCCGGCTCATGCTCAGTAGCCCGCAGACGGGCTATCGGTATCGACTCGGTTTCGTGGATTCATCTGCCGGACTGCTTGGGGAGCTGCAGCTTGCGCGCAATGGGCAAGCTTCGAGCTCCATGGGTGGATACCTGGCTGAGCCGGGGGTGGATCCGAGTTCCTCGGCGTTGAATGCGGCCTTCAGCGTAAACGGCCTTACCTTTTACCGAGACGCCAATGTAGTCTCTGACGCCATAGAGGGGCTTACGTTCACGCTGCTGGCTCCTACGGCGGGGGAAGCCACTGTGACGGTGGGCTCGGACACGGCCGCCATGCGCCGAACGATCGAGGCCTTCCTCAAGGCTTACAACGAAGCGCTGGCCAGCCTGCGGAATCAAACCGCCGTCGACAGCAATCTCAAAACGCGCGGCCCGCTGGCCGGCGATAGCCTGATTGCGCAGCTGCTGCGAAACCTTCAGGAGCAAACCCTGGAGCAGATTCCAGGCAGGTACCAGAGGCTTTCTGCGCTCGGCATCACTCGCGGCCGAGACGGCTCGCTAAGCATTACAGACGGGGCCCGGCTTGCGCAGGCTCTAGAGCGTGACCCCGAAGCGGTGGGGGCGTTCTTTTCGACGCTGGCGGCTCGATTGGAAAACCAAGTGGAGGGGTACTGGAAGTCGGATGGCACCCTAAGGCAATTGCAAGAATCCGCCGACGCGCAGCTAAGCCGCACAAATAAACAACTATCGGACTTCGATACCCGCTTGAAGCTGCGCGAGACGCAACTGCGCCGGCAGTTTGCGCAGCTCAAGGAGGCTCTCTCACAAGCCGAATCGCAGCTGCTTTCCCTGCAAGCTTACGCGGCGCGGTTCTTTCGCACCCCATAGGACCCGCTTGGAGGACCGGCCATGGCCCATGTGAACCCCATTGAGCGGATGCCGTTTCCCCCGGAGCCGGCCTCGCCGGTACGCCCCGTAACGCCCTCGGCACCGGCGGCCTCCGATCGATCCCAGAACAGCCCACAGGCGGAGCTCCAAAACTTCTCCCACGGACGGGACTCTTTGAACCCCCAAGAGATCCTGGAGCTCTCGGACCTGGGCCTGCAGCTGCGCTACCTACAAGGATACCTGCGCGGCAAGGAGTCCGCCTTGCGCCCGCAGCGCCTTACGATTACCTTTCATGTGCATCCCGAGACGGGACGGATCATCACGCGGCTGCTCGATGCGGAGACCGGCGAGGTGATCCGCGAAGTGCCGCCGATGGAGTTTCTGGAGCTGGTGGAGTTTCTGGAGGCCTTCTTACGAAACCTGCAGGGCGATAGCCATGAGGGCTCTCGAGACCTTAACACACCTGGAGCAGCTTACGGAGCAGATCCTGCGCGCCTTGCAGGATCGCGACCTGGAGAACGTCTTGACGCTCTTGAAACGCCGAGAACACACGCTGGGACAGCTCTTAACCCAGCCTCCCCCCAGTGAAGCCGAATGGGAGACGGCACGTGCCCAGATGGAGCGCATCCTGCAAGGAGACATCCAAATGCGCACCCTGTTAGCGGCGCAGCTGGAGGAATGCGAGGGGGCACTGGCCGCCCTTCATCGATATGATCATGCCCAGGGTCGATACCATGAGCAACCCGCCTTGGCGGGGCGCTTGGATTGGGAGGGCTAATGATGGACATCCGACATATCTCACCCGACCCCCTATCCTCCGGTTCTTCCAACAGAACGCAAAATGCCCAAGCGGGCAAGGTGCGCGCCGCAGAAGCGGCACGCCCCGATGGCCTGGGGCATAGCAGAGCCGAAACCGAAGAGGCGGTGCGGCTTGAGATCCGATCCGGACAAGAACCCCAGGAGCGCAGCATTCAGTTCGCCCGCCAAGCCCTTCAGGCCCTCAACCGTGAGCATCGGGCGAATCTGGAGAAGATCCGGGCCCGCATGGAGACGGGGTTCTACAGCCGACCTGCATTCTTTCGGGAATTGGCCGAGCTGCTGATTCGGGGGCCGGAACAAGAAACGACCTCGATACAAGGGTCGTCTTCTGAGGATGCTACAGAAGCCTCTTCGATTGCGAAGCGTCTAGAAAGCGGCTACTACGACCGTCCGGAGGTGCGTCGCGCCTTGGCCGAGCGAATTTGGCGCCATCTGCGGCGCGAACCGCTCTAAAGCAGCCCTTGTTGACGGTACTGACGGAGCTTGTTTCGGATCGTGCGCGCGCTGATACCCAACATGGCCGCGGCGCGCTGCTGATTTTGATTGGCCTCTGCCAGGGCTTTTAGGATGAGCAGACGTTCCACTTCCTCCAGGGGTCTTAGAGGCACATCCGGCTCTAGAACCGTCGAAGCCGATACGGAGGAGGAGGGGCTTTCACGCCGAGACCAGGAGGCCTCGGGAGTAAGGCCACGGCGAAGGGACCGAAATAGGCTGCGATCGGAGAAGTACTCCGAGAAAACATCCTCCAGCTCAATACGCTCCCGTTCGGCTGACAGTAGCACCCCGCGGTGAATGAGGTTCTCCAGCTGCCGCACGTTGCCCGGCCAATCGTAGTGCAGAAGCGCCTCGATCAAGTTGGGGGCTAACTCTTTAGCGGGCAAATTATACAGCGAGGTGTACTTGCGCACAAAATGCCGAGCCAAAATCGGAATGTCCGAAGCCCGCTCCCGCAGAGGCGGTACAAGAATGGGGAAGACGCTTAACCGATGGTAGAGGTCCTCTCGGAAAAGCCCCTTGGCGATGCTCTCGTGGATGTCTCGGTTTGTGGTGGCGATCACCCGCACGTCGGCCTGAATGGGCTCGTGGCTGCCCACACGGGTAAATTCGCGCTCCTGCAGCACGCGCAAAAGCTTGGCCTGGATCGGCAGCTCGATTTCCGTGATCTCATCAAGGAGCAGCGTGCCCCCACGGGCCTGCTCGAAGGCCCCCGAGGCATCCTCGATAGCGCCGGTAAAGGCTCCCTTCTTGTGCCCGAAGAGGGTGCTCTCCACAAGCTCCCGAGGCAAGTTGGCGCAGTTAATCGCCACATAGGGCCCCTGCGCGCGCCGGCTGTGCGCGTGGATGAAACGCGCCAGGACCTCTTTGCCCGTGCCGCTTTCGCCCTGGATGAGCACCGGGGCGTCGTTCTGGGCAAGCTGGCGGGCCAATTCCCGCAGCTGTACCATCTTAGGGTGCTCCCCGACGAAAACAACCGTCTTGTCGGTCCGTATGCTACGCCGGCGCACGGACTCACGTTCTCGGGCCTCAGAGCCCCGAGCTCGCTCTTCCTGGGAAGCCTGGGCGAAGAAAGCCTGTACGCGCTCAACCAGGATGTCCGGCGGGAACGGCTTGGTGATGTAATCAAAAGCACCCAGCTGGGTACAGCGCACCGCGTTCTGAATCGTGCCATAGCCCGTGATGACGATCACCCCCGTGTCGGGTTCCATCTGGCGCACCTGACGCAGGATATCCTCACCGGTCAGGTTGGGCATCTTGTAGTCGGTGATCACCAAATCATAGGGCTGTCGCGCAAAGGCCTCCAGAGCCTGCTCCGGATCGATAAACGTATCCACCTCGAAGGCGTGCCGCGTGAGGAGTTTTTTCAAGTAGGTGCCCAGTAAGGGCTCGTCATCGATGACCAGAATCCGTCGCGTGCCCGCCATGCTCACCCGCGTCCCTCTAGGAACGAGGCCACCGGATGCAATTTAACCCGTCCGGCCCGCCTGCGCAACGCGGCGCTTAGGAGAACAGGGCGTCGATATCCGCCTGGGAGATCGTGACCTCGACCTTAGGTGCGGGTTTGCGTCCGCGTAGCGCCAAGATCTGCTCTAACTCCTCTTCTCTGATACCCATAGCGGCCATCAGGTTGTGTTTGAGCTGGGTGTCGATCTCCAGGCGTTGGAAGTTTTCAAAGAGCTCGATAAGCTGATTCTGCACGCGCGTGAGCACATCCCGTACAGCGGCGAGCTTCTGGGTCACGATATCGTGGAACTGCAGCGAAGTCATGATGTCCAGCGCCGCCATATAGGCCCGGTCTACGCGCTCGGCAAGCGGCTCCGACCCCTCTTCTGAGCGCAGCCCGGCTTGCAGCGTCTCCAGCTCCGCCAGGAGCTGCTCGGTGCGCTCCAGAATCCGGAACGTAGCATCGGAGGTCTTGGCGTGGATGGTCTCGATTTCGCTTGTGGCCTCAGGCATCCGCAGCGACCCCTCGAAAACGGAACGCGACAGATCGCTCATCAGAGGGGCCACTTCTTTGAGGAACACAAAGAGCTGCTCCAAAAAAGGCAGGATCTCTTGACCTAGACTAAAAAGGCGCCTCAGCTGTTCGATGCGCTCCAGGATCTGGCGTTGCTCACCCAGTCCGCTTATGGGCTTGGTGTGCTCCATGTGCGGTTCCTCCTTTGGGTTATCTTGTCACGGCCATTTTGGCCAGCACGGCCTTGATTTTCTCCTCCAGCACCTCGGGCGTAAACGGTTTGACGATGTAGTTATTTACCCCCGCTTTGACGGCCTCCAAAACCTCCTCGGTCATCCCCTTAGTGGTGATCATGATAATGGGCAGGTCTTTATGGGTGGGCGATTGCCGGATGGCCGTAACCAACTCTAGGCCGTTCATTTCGGGCATATTCCAGTCGGTGAGCACGAACTGGATTCCGCCCTTTTGGATGATCTCCCAGGCCTGCTGCCCATTTTCGGCCTCGACGTGGTTTCTGTACCCGATTCGGTCAAGTGTATTGCAGATGATCCGCCGCATAGTGGGCGAGTCATCCACGACCAGCACGGTGAGCTCCATAAGGGGGTCCTCCTTGTGTTTACACCGCAACCGTTCTGGGGGTATGGCTAAGCAGCTTGCGCACCGCTTGGGGGATGGCCTCCAGGGGTAACTGGACGTCCACGGCGCCGATTTCAAATGCGGCGCGGGGCATACCGTAGATAACCGAAGTCGCTTCGTCCTGGCCGATGATAAATGCCCCCCGATCGTGCATGGCCTTTAGGCCCAGCGCCCCGTCGTCTCCCATACCCGTTAAGATTACCCCAATAGCGCGCGGACCACAGGCTACGGCGATAGAGCTGGCCACCATGTTCACCGAGGGGCGGAAGGGCGAGGGATACGGCTCGTCGTGCAGGTGTACATAGAGCGCCCCCTCGCGCCGCACCAGGCGCATCTGACGTCCACCCGGCCCCACGTAGGCCCGGCCGGGCTCCAGCCGGTCGCCGTTTTCGGCTTCTTTGACCTCGAGCGCCGAAACGCTGTCGAGGCGTTTGGCTAGGCTCTGGGTAAAAAGCGGGGGCATGTGCTGCACCACCACCACGGGTACGGGCAGCGGTTCATGCCAAGCGGAGAAGATGCGCTGCAGCGCCATGGGCCCTCCCGTGGAGGCGCCAATGAGCACCACCTCGGGCCTTTCGGAGCTCTTAGCCGAAAACTCCGGGGCTTTAGCGGCTCCTCCTCCGGTGTGGCCCGGGACACGCATCGCCGTGCGCCCACAGTACCCTGAGGCTATATGGGCGATCTTGGTTCGGAGTTCGCGGCGCAGCCGGCCTATATCGGTCGCGCCGGGTCCGTGAGTCTTGGGGATGAAATCGACCGCCCCCAAGGCCAAAGCCTCTAGGGTGGCCTCGGCCCCCTCTTGCGTAAGGGAACTGATCACGATCACGGGCACCTCCAGGCCCGCGTCCCGGAGGGCACGCAACACGGCAAAGCCGTCCATTTCGGGCATTTCCAGGTCGAGCGTCACCAGGTTCGGCCGCAGGCGGAAGATCTTCTCCAGACCTTCGCGGCCGTTGACGGCCGTGTCGACGACCTCGATATTCGGCTCCTCGCTCAGTACCCGCCGAATGGCCTGTCGAATGAAAGCCGAATCGTCGACGATCAAGACCCGAATCGGTTCCTGGTGCGTCATACTAGGCCGCCCATGCTGTGGTCTGCGCGTAACGGTATAGTTCGGGCATATCCAAAATGATGCCGATCTGGCCGTTTCCGCGGATCGTGCCCCCCGCGATGCCGGGAAGCTGCCCGAAAACGGCGCCAATGGACTTGACCACGACCTCCTCTTGGCCTACGAGCGTGTGCACAACGACCCCGAAACGCTGCTCTCCAACGGCGATCACCACGACGTACTCTTCGGCCGGCGGAGCGCCCTCAGGCACCTGCAGCAGTTCGTGCAGCCAAAAGAGGGGCAGAATCTGGTCACGTAACACCATCGCCCGTCGGCCGTTGCTCACCTCGACGCGGTGATCGGCCAGCCGCACAATCTCGAGCACGCTCGCCAGGGGGATGATGAAATACTCTTCGTATACGCCCACGGTCAACCCCGGTATGATAGCCAGCGTGAGGGGCAAGCGCAGGGTGAACGTCGTGCCCATGCCGAGCTCGGTGTGCACAAAAACCGATCCCCCGATCTTGGCCAGATTTGTGCGCACCACGTCCATGCCCACCCCGCGGCCGGAGAGGTTGTTGGCCTCTGTACGGGTTGAAAAACCGGGCAGGAAAATAAGCTGCAAGGCCTCAGCGTCGGAGAGCGACTCGGCGGCTTCGGCGCTCAGCAGCCCTCGCTCGACAGCTCGGCGCCGCACGAGCGCCGGGTCGATCCCGCGACCGTCATCGGTGACCTCGAGCACGATCGTGTTGCCCTCCTGATAGGCCCGAAGCCAGATTTTGCCCTCAGGGGCTTTTCCACGACGGATGCGCTCCTCCGAAGGCTCGATCCCGTGATCGACCGCGTTACGAATCAGGTGCACCAGCGGGTCGACGAGCACCTCGGCCACGGATTTATCCACCTCCGTATCGCCGCCTGAGGCTTCGAAGCGAATCGGCTTGCCTAGCTCCCGTGCCAGATCCCGCACCATGCGCTCAAAGCGCGTGAAGATGCGTCCCACGGGCACCATACGCGTGCGCGTTACGGCGCGCTGGATCTCGTTTGTGATCCAATCCAGCTGCGTTAGCATGTCCACAACGCGCTCGACGGCCGCATGGCCGCGCAGCTCGGCCCGAAGCGCGCGCGTAAGCTCCAGAAGCTGGTTGCGGCTCAGCACCAGCTCCCCCACGAGGTTCATGAGGTGATCTAGGCGCTCCACATCGACCCGAATGGTCTGCTCCGAAAGCCCCGATCGGACCTCTGCGGGGCCGCGCCCCCCGCTCGAGGACTTGGCCTCTTGCGGCGCATCGGCCTCTTCGGTTCTCCCCGCAGAGGCGGCGGGACTGTGCGAGGAGGCACTTTCGGCTTCCGAGGGCGCTTCTTCGGATGAACGCACAACCCCCACTTCGGCATCCAACAACACCTCGATCATGAGCACGACGTCGTCGATCGTGGGCTCCTCAAGGCGCTGGGAGCGCACGCTTTCAATGAGCTGACGCGTGCGATCGACCACGGCAAACAGCACGTCCAAAACTGTCGCGGTCACGGGCACTTCGCCTTTGCGCAGCCGATTGAGGAGATCTTCGGCGCGGTGCGTAAGCTGCGTGGTCCGCTCCAACCCTACGAACGAAGCCGTGCCCTTGATCGTATGAAAAGCCCGAAAGATCTGATTGAGCACGGCCTCATCCTGCGGCCGTTTTTCGAGTTCGATCAGACCCTGATCGGCCTGCTCCAAAAGCTCCAGGCTCTCGATGATGAACTCATCCAGAATGTCCTCAAAACCGTGTGGTGCGCTCATGGGGCGCCTCCTTCGTTATGGCCTTTTCCGGTTTTCGATACAGCATCGCCCCCTCGCCGGGGAGGATTTCAAAGCGCCCGTAGTGTTCAGATCCGTAAAGAGACTCCGACTCCCCAAGGGCCAGATACCCCCCTGGGCGCAGCAGCTCGTAGAAGCGTCCGATGATGCGGTTTCGGGTGAGGCTGTCGAAGTAGATGAGCACGTTTCGGCATAAGATGAGGTCCCAATCTGCGCCCACGTCCCAGTGGGGATCGTTTAGGTTGTGCGCCCGGAAGTGCACCAGCTTGCGCAATTCCTCCCGCACGACCCTCTTGGAGTCTTGGGGAAGGAAATACCGGGCCAGATACTCCGCGGGCAGATGGCCGCGAAAGGAATTCGAGCCATAGAGCCCCTTTCTGGCTTTTTCTAGGACGGCCTCACTGAGATCGGTGGCGAGCAATTCTACGCGCTGGGAGACCGCCTCATAGCCAAACTGCTCTATCAGCAGCATGAGCACCGAGTAGGGCTCCTCGCCGCTTGCGCAGCCGCTAGACCAAATGCGCACTTTAGCCCCCCAACCCTGCATGCGGCTGCGCCACTTGGGCAAGACGACTTGGCGTAAGAGATGCAGCTGCTGGGGATGCCGGAAAAAGTAGGTCTCATGTACCGCCACGAGCTCCTGCAGACGCTCCAGTTCCCGCTTGCGCTCCGGACCCTGCAGCAGGTAGCGTATGTATTCGTCCACGGAGCCGATGCCCAAGGCGCGCATGCGCAGTTGCACCCGGGCCTCCAGGAAATAACGCCTGTTGGCGTCAAAGTACATGCCTGTGGCCTGTTCCAGAAGACGCCGCAGCTCTGTAAAATGTGGTTCTACCAGCGTGTTCATAAGCGCTACTCGCGCAACAGCATCTCTACAAACCGATGCAGTTGTATTTGACCGTTCTCCAAGTGGGCGATGACTTCGGCGACATCGAGCCCTCTCCCTACGGCCTCCGCAAACGCCTCCCAACTTGCGGGGTCATAGAAAGCATTTCGGCGGGCGAGCCCATCTTGATGCCCACCTAGGCGAAACGCATAGGCGGCGGCGTCGGCTAGATGGACGATCCAAGCCGTCGCCCGGTGTTCAGGCGAGGCCTCCGCTGGGCTGTGATGCCATCGGATAGCCTCTACGAGCTCTGCGGGAAACGCCCACTGTTCCGCCAACAAGGCGCCTAACTCAGCATGATGCAGGCCGAAGTGTGCCTCCTCGGCCTCCGGTATGGCATCAGCTGGTTTTTCGCAGATCTCTTGGTAAAGCGAGGAGGTATTGTAGAGCAACGCCAACTTCCCCACGTCATGCAGCAGGCCCGCTGTGAACTCGATCCCCTTGCGCCCCCATCCCAAGAGTTGAGCGATTTGGGACGCGATGGCCCCCGTAGCGATCAGGTGGCGGATGACCTCCATGGCCGTGCGGCGCAACTCCAAGGGAAAATGCCGGCGCATGGCGACCATACCCATCCCCACCACAAAGCCCACGGCAGCCTCCGCCCCCAAGAGCACGACCGCATGTTCGATCGTGCCGACCTTGGCGCGCAGCCCGTAGTAGGCGGAGTTTACAATACGCAAGATGCGAACGGTCACCACGGGATCACGGCGGATAGTCTCCGCCACCCGGCGCGCCTCCATGAGCTCCGGCTGGTTCATAAGGCGCACCGCTTCGGTAAAGGTAACCGAAAGCGGCGGCATCGAAAGCTCCGTCAGCCGCTGCTTCCAGTCGAGCGCCTCATTCCCCAATCGAAGCATAGCCGCCGATCTCTTTACAGGAGCGCTTCCATGTCCAAGACAAGGTAGAGCTGCTCAGCAGAGCGGCAGACGGCCTGGAAAAAGCGCTGCTCTGAGTACGTGATGCTCTCTACGTGCCGGTCTATCGCCTCCGGGGGCAGGCGCAACACGTCGCGCGTCTCATCGATCGTGAGCGCTACTAGACCGCGGCTAGTTTGGGTGATCACCAGTTGCTCGGGCTCCCGAAGCGGTCGCAGCCCCAGCCGGCGCGCCGTATCCAAGACAGGGATAATTGTGCCGCGCAGGTTGATCACCCCGCGATAGTAGGCCGGCGCCAACGGCACGCGCGTGACTTCGCGCCATTGGATGACCTCCTGCACCCCCTCCATAGGGACGGCCAGACGTTGTCCGGCTACCGTAAAAGCCACTAGCTCCACCAAAGCGGTGGCGGCCTGCGTATGCAGGTCGAGACCTAAGAAGGCCTCCCGGCTGACATAGGGAATGGTGAACTCGGCTGTATGCATTCCCCAAACCTCCTCGGCATGGGCTGGCGCTTAAGGTTGCGCCGGATACCTTGATCCGACGCCCTCTGGGGCAAGCAAAGCGCGTGCCCCCTCGAAATCCCCCAGCTTTACACGCAAGCCGGCCAGGCGGCGACGCAGCAAGAGGGAATCCGGAAACCGCTTTAAGGCGGTTTCGTAACCGCGGGCGGCTGTAGCAAAACGCCTTTGTTCAAGGAGAGGATGCAGGATCTCGTCGGCCTCGGAGTCCGATGCCAAGTAGGCAAGCAGCTCTTCGTAGGCGCGCAACACCAACGCCTCTGGCCCCCCGGAGGCGACCGTGGATCGATAGCCCTGTTCGACAAGCGCGCGCTGGGGATGTGCGGCATACAGGCGCTCCCTGTAGAGGTGCGCCTCCTGATGATAGCCCAAGCGAAGGGCCAAGCTGAGCAGCATCTGGTACACGGGAGGGCGGTGAGGGTTCACATCGTAGGCCGCCCGAGACCGTTCTGGGCCGTACCGAAGCGCCGCTCGAAAACACCGGTAGGCAAGCCGAAGCTGGCCTTGTTTGTAGTGGCTTTCCCCCAAAATCAGATAGGGCATGCACTGCGCCCTCTCTCGTCTTATAGAGGCGCGCGCGATGCGTCGAGCCAGAACGATGTTCCCCCTCAGGAGATAGGCGAGGGCGAGTCTATTGCGGGCTGCTAGTTCCAGCGACAAATCCAGACCCTTGCGCAAAACCAAAGCGCGCCGCAGATGTTCGATGGCGGCGGGGTAATCCTCGGCGCTTATTCGGTTAAGCCCCATCGTCAGATGCGCATAGGCGAAGTCCGGCTCCTCCTGCAGCTGTAGGCACAGCAGGCGGTAGTTGCGCTCTAGCTTCTGCCGCATGCGCTCTGGGCTAAGCCCGTATCCGAGGTGGTCCAACGCGATGGGGCTGTCCAGGATAAGGCCGCCGTGGCGGAACACGCTCATCGTAACCTGCTCGTGTACGCGCCCTTCGAAACTAAGCCCCGGGAATACGCTCACCAAGCGCATCGCCCAGGAGAGGTCGAAAAAGCGGCGCTCGGCGTCCCAGTTCCGCAAATACACCTTAAGCCCAACAGGTCGCTCCGGGCGCTCCGGCAGCAGATCAAAAAAGGGCCGGCTTTCGGGGACCAGGCGCTCATCGGCGTCCATCCACAGCAGCCAGTCCCCCGTAATGTGCGCCAGGGCCGCGTTGCGGGCCCGCGCGAAGTGATCTTCCCAAGGAACCGAAAGCAGTCGCGCCCCAAAGGCGCGCGCAATTTCGAGGGTGCGATCCGTCGAGCCTGTGTCCACGATCACGATCTCATCGACGACGCCCTCAACCGAGCGGAGCGCCTCCGGTAGATGGGCCTCCTCGTTTCGGGTGATCATGGCCAGACTCACACGAGGCCTCATGCGGCACCTCCGTTGGGGAATACGGACTCCTCACGCACGCCCAGCTTCTCAGCCCGCTCCGTGACCCAGGACAGATCCGGATGTTCCGGGTCCTTTTGCCGCAGCAGATCCCGGACCCAAGCGTAATACGAGGCCGCACGCTTCCAAGCGCCCACCTCCTCCAGATACCCCGCCATAACCAGAGCCGTGGGCACATCGTGGGGGTGCGCGCGCAACGTGCGCACAAGCTGCTCGATGCCCTCTTGATAGGCACCTAGCTCCACAAGCGCCATGGCCAGATTGCGGCCCGACTGCGCCGTGGGATCATCCGGCAGGGCGGCCTCAAAGCAACGCCGAGCCTGTTCCCAGCGGCCCAAGCGGGCCTGACAAAGGCCGAGGTTGTTGAGCAAAACAGCGCGAAACCGAGCCTCCAGCCCTTCGGAGTCGAGCAGCCTTTCGTAGACCGCGACCGCTTCCTCATAACGGCCTAATTGTTCCAGGCAGAGCCCATATCCCCACAAAGGGGCCGGATCCTCCTGAGCTTGCTCAAGGCAGCTTGCGAATACGGGAAGCGCTTCCGGGTAGGCGCCCTCCTCGAGCAGCGCGATAGCGCGCTGAAGCTGTTCCGCATAGGACATCGCCGAGTCTCCTTATCGCAAGTAATCCACCAGGCTCTGGGGCAGTCGCCAACTGATGACCTTAGCCGTGGCCGTATATAGCGTCTGGGCCCGCTCCAGCATGGAGGCGGCCTGCGCGTAATCGGCGTCCTCTAGGCGCGAGCGCAGCGCTTCAAGACCTTCTATATCCGCCATCCAACGCTCCCTTAAGGCCTCCAGTCGGGCAAGCCGCGCCCCCATCTCCGCCGACAGGACGCGCACGTGCGTCTGCGCCTGTTCCAGCCTCTCTATGGAGGCGCGTATTGCGGGCAGGTCATCCGTCTCGAGCGCCGTAATAAAGCTTTGCACTATGCCCGTTAGGGTTTGGCCTCCTCCCAGGTCCTGCAGGCGATCCCCGGTCAGGTTCAGCGCCATAAGCAGGTTGGGCCCCACTTCGCGCAGCAGCTCCGCGGTGTTGCCCTGGTACGTATAGGCGCCCCCCGAATAGACAAAGGGCTGCGTGTGCACGCGCGTACCCGAAAACAAGTACAGGTCCCCGTGTCGACCGTTGAGCTCCGAAAGGAGCTCCGCAAGCAGGGAGCGCGCCCTTTCGGCTAAGGCGGCGCGCTCCTGAGGGCCAAACGTTTCGTTGGCACCTCGGACGGCCAGCTCGCCGAGTTCGCTTAAGCGGCCCAGGATCCGGTCCAGCGCGCCCAAAGTGGCTTCGGCGAAGCCGCGGGAGAAGTCGATATTGCGCAGATACTGCTCCCGCAGCGCGCGCTCTTCGCTCAGCCGGCTGGCCTGAACCAGCGCCGCGGGGTCATCGGAGGGCCGGTTGAGGCGATACCCTGTTCCGATCTGCACCTGCGCTTCATAAAGCCTCTCCTGCAGGCGCTCCAGATGCCGGAGCGCTTGACGATGGAGCATGCCGTTTGTGATGCGCATCGCTTACGCCCCCCTACTTGAGGCTGAGCAACGTCTCAAGCATTTCTTGAACGGTCCGAAGCACTTTGGCCGAAGCCGCGTAAGCCTGCTGGTACCGAATGAGGTGGGTCATCTCCTCATCCAGAGAGACCCCCGAGATCGAATCCTGCACGGTATTGAGGTGCTCCAAGATGGCCTGCTGCTGTTCGGCCTGGGCACGGGTCTCTCGGGCGCGGGCGCCCACAAGCGCCTGCAGGGAAACGGCAAACTCCCCTGGAGTCTGGGTGCCGGCCTGAAACAACTTCTGGGTGCGGAGCCCGGCGATCGCGCGGGCGACGGCGTTGTTTCCGGGCTCATTGGGCTGATCGGAGGCCGCAATACGCGATGGATCGGCCAAGACGGCGGAGTTAAGTTGGATCGTAGCCGCGGTGGTGCCCGCGGGGTCAAAAAAGAGGATACCGGTTTGGTTGTCCAGGGTGTAGCCGGACGCGTGGAGCACGTTTACGGTCGAGACCAGACCCTGAGCCAGCGCGTCCAGGCGTGCTCGCAGTTCAGGCAAAAAGGCGTTTAGCAGCTCCCGTAGCCCCGCCAGCTCCCCCTGCCTGGGCTGTAGCTCCAGTTGGTGTTGCCTGAGCCGCAACGAAAAAGTGCCCGTTGTCGAATCCAGGGAGAGCTCTAGGCTCTCGGCCTTGTCCGCCTCCACCAGCCACAGGCCTCCGGTAAAGAGCCGCAACATGCCCGTTTCGGGATCCAACTGGGTCGACACTTCCAGATAACGGGCCAGTTCGCGTACGAGCCGGTCGCGCTCATCCAGCGTGGTGTTGTCCACTACCCCCTGCAAGCGGCTTGCGTATTCCCGTGCGTTAAGCGAGGCGATCTGGCGCAAGAGCTCGTTGACGCGCGCAATCGCTTCCTGAACCTGCTCTGCGGCCTGTTCCCGCACCCCGTTTAGGTGACGTGCGTAGGTGCGGAAGCTATGCTGAAGCGATAGCGCGGCTTCGCGAACCGCCAGCCGGGCCGCCATGGCCTCAGGCTGCTGGGCTAAATCGCTCCATGCGCTCCAGAACCGACTCAAGGCCGCTTCCAGGCTCCCTTCGCTGTGGAGCACAAAAAGGCTCTCGATCCGATCCAGAAGGGCGCGCTGTCCCTCAAAACGTCCCCAGCGGGCCGTCTGCTCTAAGATCTGGGCCTCTAGGAAGCGGTCGCGCACGCGCTCAACGGCCTCCAGCCGAACGCCCAACCCCAGATACCAGCGCCCTTCTTGTACCCCGGTGGCGCGCAGATCAACGCGCTGTCGGGAGTATCCGGGGGTCTGCGCGTTGGCCACGTTGTGGCCTACGGTGTTCATGGCCCCTTGGTAGGCCAAAAGAGCCCGCTTGCTCAGCTCCAAAAGGTTGTTGATCCCAGCCATCGCGCTATGCGGTTTGGTCGATCCAGGTTAACGTCGCACCCTTTAGCCCAGAGCGATCATAAGCGATCGGCGAGGCGGTGGCCAGGCAGACCGCTGTGCGGCGAAGCTCTTCAAAGAGGCGCTGTGCATACTCAAGCACGGCCTGCACACAGGCCTGACGCTGCAGCACGCGCTCCAGAAGCGCCTCGCGGGCGATCAGACGCTCCAGAAGCGGCTCCCGATACTCGGCCGGAGCGTGTGCGGCTAGCCAGCTCAGGGATACGTCCTCGGTCTGCACTCCCAGTGCGGTTGCTATGCGGCCCAGTAGCTTCCGTTGCTGACGCTCAAGTCGGTGCAGACCGAATACAACCGCGCTTTCCGCCTCCACGCAGGCATCCAGGGCTTTCAGGTCGGCTCTCCGCAGCGCCTCAAGCTGCTGCATGAGCGCCTCCTCCAGCTCCCGTAAACGGGAGCGCTCCTCTTCCAGGTGGGCGAAAAGCGCACTCCAGGATGCAGCATCGACGCACATAAGGCTCACGGATGCACCTCTGCAGAATCCTTGGGGGCGGCGTATGGTCGAGCCCGAGCGCCCCAGCGGCGCAGCACGGCCTCGGCGATACCGAGGGAGGTTTGGCGCAAAAGCGGCTCAGATAGGGCGTCGACGAGCCGATCTTGCATTATGCGCACCTCTGGTCCTCCGTGTTGGAAGAGCTCACGCGTGAGCACACGCACAACCTCGCGCACGAAGAGCGCCTCAAAGGAGCGCGCGACCTCCTCAAGTCGGTCTTGTTTGCGCCCCTCACGGAGTGCGCCCCCCTGACGGATTATCGACACCGGGTTGGGGGTTATAAAGCTCATAGGACCACGATCTCCGCTCGCAGCGCACCGGCGCGGGCCAAAGCTTGGAAAATCGCCACGATATCCCGCGGCGATACCCCCACGGCGTTGAGCGCAGCGGCCAAATCGGCGACGGTTGTGTTGGGCTGCAGCACGAAGACCCGACCCGGCTCTTCGCGCAGCTGGCTTTCCGGGACGGGCACCACGACGGTCTGCCCCTGAGGCGAGAAGGGCGCCGGCTGCGAAACAGCAGGGGTGACCTGGGTCTGAATCCGGATATTGCCGTGCGCCACCATGGCCGGGCCGATGCGCACCTCCCCTCCGGCCACGACCGTACCTGTGCGCTCGTTGATCACAACGCGCGCCGGCGCGTCGACCGCAACGGGCAGGGCCTCTATGGCGGCTAAGGTGCCGAACCAATCTCGTCCTGCTTCGATGGCCACCTCTATGGCGCCTCCGTGCAAAACCTTGGCCTGCGCGCCCAGGGCCGCTTTGTTTATGGCCTCCGCGATCCGATGCGCGGTGGATAAATCCGGCTCCTTCAGAAGAAACCTCACCGGCTGCTCGGGCTTAAGCGCCAAGGGAAGGTCCCGCTGCACCACCCCGCCGCCGATAACGCGCCCCGTAAGGACGTGATTGCGGCCGGTGCGCGAGGAGAACACCCCCACGGCGGCCTCGGCCTGAATGCCCCCCACCACCAGAGGCCCCTGGGCGGTCGCGTACACCTGCCCGTCGGCGGGGTTGATCAAGGGGGTAAGAAGCAACACCCCTCCAAAGAGGCTCGTGGCGTCTCCGAGCGAAGAGACCGTCACATCGATGCGGCTTCCTTTGGGCTGCAGGGGGCTTAGCTCGGCCGTAACCATCACGGCCGCCACGTTGCGGGTGACGAGCAGGTTGGGATCGACCGCGATGCCGAAGTGCCGGAGCATGTTCGCCACGGCCTGCACCGTAAACTGCCCTCCTCGCCGCGAGAGGGTGCGGTCGCCTGTGCGGTCTAGCCCCGTGACCAGACCGTAGCCGATAAGCTCCACGGGGGCGACCCCTTGTAAGAGGGCCACATCCTTGATGCGGCTCTGCCCCTGTGCTGTGGCCCGCGGAGCGGAACCGAGCAGAAGCAGCAACGCCGCCATCAGGGCAGTCCGCAAGGCGAGAGCTTTCATCGTAACGGCAGCCTTCTATGGATTTCCCGAACCGCCACCTGAGCTTTTGGGCACAAGCTGAGGAAGCACCTTATATGCGGCCACCCCTACCAGGACTCCGAGCAGGACGCGCGTCCAGAGGCCCGGCTGGGCGAAGCGGTGCACCAAGCCCGCCCGTTTATAGGTAATCTGCGCGTCGGCGATTTGGGTTGAGAGCACCGTGTTGTCGGCGCGCACATCCAGGAGCCGCACAAAGCCGCGCAGGCGCATCAAATGCCGCTCACCGTTGATCTCGATCATCCGCTGCCCCTCTATAAGAAGGTTGCCCTGCGCGTCCGTGCCGATGACGCGCGCGCTGAGCGTACCGCGGAGCAGCTCCCGCTGGGCGGATTGGTTTTGGTTTTGGGCGGAGGATTTGGCGCTCGCGTTAAGGCCCGCAGCAGAGCTGGGAAGCGCGCCCCCCTGAAGCGCCCCAGAGCCCTCTAGGACGGCCTCGGAGCTGTTCGCCCACCGGGACTCTCGTTGCGCTTGGGCGGACTCAACCAGGATGACGGTGATCAGGTCTCCCGTCTGACGGGCCCGCACATCGCTATAGAGGGAGCGGATCTGTGCCCCCGTAGGCCCGGCACATAGCAAAAGCGCCACCAGGGCCAAACGCGCTACAAGGTGCGCTTCCATAGAACGATCCCTTCTGCTACGATCTGCGCTTCGTACATCCGTCGGGTATCCGGGGCGTAGACCCGAATCACGGTTCCTGGGGGACCCGTGCCGCGCGCAACGGCCGGGATTGAAATCTCCAGACCGCGTTGGCGGATTAGCAGCGTAACGGGTTGTCCGGACCGAACAACGGGCCGGCGCTCTAGATGATGAGACAACAGGATCGTGCCGACCGAAAGCCGCCTGCGGGTCTGCGCGTCTTGCCACTGCTCCGGATGCCGCACGTAGGCCCCCTCCAAAGCGGTCACCTCCATCCAGCGCGGGCTAAGCGCGTCGGTGCGCAGCGGCTCCCCGGCTTCCATAGGCCGGCTCACCACCCAGACCGTATCGAACTCGGCCACGTAAACGACCACCGGCCGCCGGAGCGCGCCCTGCGGCTCAAGCATCCAGCAGAGCGTAAGCCCCCGTGGAGGTTGGGCTTCCGCGTACTCGATCCGAAACGGCTTGCCCTCGGGCCACGAGGGGATCCGACGCAGCTGTACTTGCCAGTGCGCGGTGCGGTCCGGGAAACGCCGACTTAGCGCCTCCAGAACGCACCGGAGCACCTCTTCTGCGCCTGGATTTCCCAGACTGGCCCCGACAAGCCACAGTAGGGTTCCCCACATCATCGCTTCATGTTGTTCGTCATCGACCACAGCTCGTCTGTGGTCTGCACCATCTTGGTGTTGATCTCGTAGGCGCGCTGGGCGACGATGAGGTTCACCATCTCCTGGACCACGTCCACGTTGGACTGCTCCAGGAACCCCTGCTTAATCGCGCCCATGCCGTCAGCGTTCGGCACGCCCAATATGGGCTCGCCCGAGGCGGGGGTGGCCTCATACAAGTTGCCCCCAATGGGGCGCAAGCCCTCGGGGTTGATGAAGCGGGCTAGCTCAATCTGCCCGACCTGAACAGGCTGGCTCTGCCCGTGCAGGGTGACCAGAATCGTCCCGTCGGAGCCGATAACCACGGAGGCCGCCTCCGGCGGGATCACGAAACGGCCCACAAGCGGCAGCCCCGTTGAGGTAAGGATCTCGCCCTGTTCGTTGAGGGTGAACGATCCGTCCCGGGTGTAGACGATCGTGCCGTCGGGTCGCTCGATCTGGAAGAAGCCTTCACCCTGAATGGCCAGATCCAGTGCGTTGCCCGTCTCGATGAGGCTTCCCTGCACAAAATTTCGCGCCGTGGCCACAGCCTGCACGCCATGACCAAGCTCTAGCTCAGCCGGAGGCGTGCGCTCATTGCGAGCTTCCGGCACTACGGGTACGCGCTGGTAGAAGAGGTCCTGAAACTCCACGCGCGTTCGCTTAAAGGCCGTCGTATTGGCGTTGGCCAGGTTGTGGGCAATCACGTCGACACCCATTTGCTGGGCGCGCATGCCCAAGGCCGCTGTGTACAAAGCCCGTATCATACGCTCTTGGCTCCCTCATAGTTTGGCCATTTCCGAGGTGACGCGACCCAGAAGACCGTCGGCGGTCTGAAGAGAGCGCTGCTGAAACTCAAACAGTCGATGCAGCGCAATCAGCTCCGCCAGGGCCGCCAGGGGGTCGACCGTAGAACGTTCCAAGTACCCTTGACGTAGGCGCGTTTGCGTATCTGGCTGGGGCCTCATATCAGCCGGAGCGCGCACTAGGCTCCCCCCTAGCTTCTCCAACCGCTCTGGACGGGCGAAGTGCACCAACCGAAGCCGGTCGAGGCGACGCTCCTCAAGCCAGAGCACGCCCTCTCCATCAATGCGAACGCGGGCTCCCCAACGTGCCTCCTCTAGTCGGATCGGGCCTGTTTGGCCCAACACGAACGCCCCGGAGCTAGTGCGCAGAAAGCCCGCCTCATCCCAGTGCAGGCGTCCGTTTCGGGTGTAGAGCACCTCCCCCGCCTGCTCCACCGCCAGCCAACCCGGTCCGAGGAGGGCCACATCGAGCTGTCCACCGGTATGCTCCAGCTCCCCTTGAGCAGGCTCTAGCCACTGCTGCAAACGAACCTGGGTCTGATATGTCGAATCTTCCCGCAGTGCTTCCTGGAGCATCTCCAGAAAAAGCCGATCCCGCTTATAACCGGCCGTATCCAGGTTCGCGAGCTGATGCGCCAGATGCTCCTGGCGGCGGAGCAAGATGCTCATCGCGTTGGCGGCGCTGCGCAGACGTTCCAGCATACTCCTCGCAACAATCCTCGCTGTCTTGTGCGGAGGCTCCGCACAAAGGTTTTGCCAGCTCCCGCAAGTGCCGGAAAAGGCCTTCGGAGGCCGCTAGAGATCGATTTTTTCCCTTCTCCGGGAGATGCACGCGGGCAAGTTTTTCCGGAATGGGTGGCCCAACAAAAGGGTCTGAATGTATATTGCATCCCATAATGTCCCATGCGTATGGCCGAAAGCATCCGTTTGCCGCTTTTTCCGCTCCCGATGATCCTGTATCCGGAAACCACGTTGTCTGTGCACGTCTCCGAGTACCCGCATCGGGTGTTGGCGCGAAGGTGTTTGGAGGAGGGGCGTCCGTTCGGGGTGGTCTGGCGACGCTCCGAGTCGGAGTTGGCTGCTGTGGGCTGCTCAGCGCGCATCATGCGCCTATTGCGCGAGTATCCCGACGGCCGGCTTGACATCCTGTTGCGGGGGGAGCGGCGCTTTGAGATCCTGGAAACCTTCAAACGACCCCTTTATCTGGAAGCCGAAGTGCGCTTTTTCGACGATATCGAAATAGAGCCCCTAGATGAGCCCTTACGAGAGCGAGCCATCGCGTTGCATATCAAGCTGGTAGAGACGAGCGGCAAAAAACCGGATCTATCGGGCTACGGCCGCTATCGGAGGGTTTCCTTTTTTCTAGCCGCGAACGGAGACCTGAGCTTGGAGCAAGGCCAGAGCCTGCTGGAGTTGCGCTCCGAGAACGCTCGCTTATCGGCCTTGGTGGAACATCTGCACCGGCAAGTGGGCACCGCTTTGCTGCAGCGCCGCGTACAGAGCAATGGATGGCTGAGCAAGGGAAGACCGTGATGCGCATCGGACCCTACGAAGTGCGCGCCGTGCAGGCGGGATGGTTTCGTCTCGATGGCGGCGCCATGTTTGGAGTCGTGCCCAAAGTGCTCTGGGAACGCCGCACGCCCGCTGATGAACGGAATCGGATCCTGCTGGGCACTCGCTGTCTGCTGCTGATCGGCGCCGGCCGCGTGGTGCTTGTAGACGTGGGCATTGGCGCTAAGTACTCGGAGAAGTTCGCCGATCTGTACGGAATCGACCAGCGCGAACACGATCTGGAGAGCGGCCTGAGGGCGCACGGATTACGCCCGGAGGACGTAACGGACGTGCTGCTTACGCATTTGCACTTCGATCACGTCGGGGGGGCGACCCGATGGGCCGAGCCCGGACGCGCGGTCCCTACGTTCCCCCGCGCCACGTACTACGTGCAGCGCAGCCAATGGGAGGCGGCCCTCAAGCCCAACGCGCGAGAGCGGGCAAGCTTTCTAGGGGAAAACTTCTTGCCCCTTCTGGAGGCGCACCAGCTGGAATTCCTAGACGGCAACGTGGAGGTGCTGCCGGGGATCCATACACGGGTGGTAAACGGGCATACCCGCGGCCAACAGCTCGTCAAGGTCTCCGATGGCCAGCACACGCTCCTGTACGCGGCCGATCTGCTTCCGACGGTGCACCACATAGGCCTGCCCTGGATTATGGCCTACGACATGTGCGCGCAAACTACCCTGACAGAGAAAGCGCTTCTCTTGGAGCAAGCCGCACAAGAGGGCTGGTGGCTGTTTTTCGAGCATGATCCCGAGATCACCCTCTGCCGGGTTCGAAGAACCGAGCGGGATTTCGAACCGGTCGACGAACACCGCGAGCTCCCGGCAGATTGGCCCACCGCCAGCCTACCGGCGTAACGGCATGCCATGAGCCTCTCCCCGCTACGCGCGCGCTTCCGGGGTGCCATACTGGGGACCGCCATAGGGGACGCCTTGGGCATGCCCGTCGAGGGGCGCAGCTACTGGACGATTCAGACCTACTATCGGGGCATCCGGGGCTATGAGGACGACCACTTCGATCCCGAAGGGCTTCGGGCGGGGCAATGGACGGACGATACCCAGCAGATGTGGGCGCTTCTAGAAGCCCTCTGCGAGGTCTGTGGCCCCGATCCGGAGGTCTTCGCACGAGCCTTGGTCCGCGCCTATCGGTCTGGCCCCCGCCGATGGGGACGATACAGCCGGGAGGCTGTATCGCGTCTGGAGGCTGGATGCCCTCCTGGCCAAAGCGGAGACCCCACAGCCGATACGGCGGGTGCGCTTGCCCGCTCAGCCCCTCTCGGACTTTGGTGGGCGGCGCGCAGGACATCCCCGGAACAGGCCTGGGCGCAGACGGAGGCCATAACGGGCGTCAGCCATGCCCATCCCGAAGCCATAACGGGGGCTTTTCTACAGGCCTGGGCGGTATGCCGGCTTGCCCTTTCGGATCCGGCGGCTTTTGAGCCTGAGACTTGGCTTGAGGAGCTGCTCAAAACTTTAGAGGCTGTAGGTCCGTCCGCCGAGACGGCCCTTTTTGGGGAACGGGTGCGGGCGCTGTGGGCGCGCCGGCATGAGATTCCGCTGGAATTGACCGAAGGGCTCACCCAAGTTCCGGCAAGGGCACGCGATCTGGGTCCGCTTGCCTTGGTGCTCTTTGGGCGCGTCTTTGCCGATCCGGAAGCCGTGATCCTGTCCGGGATCAACGCGGGTGGAGACACGGACACGCTGGGCGCGCTGCTGGGCGCCTTGTGCGGAGCACTGCACGGATGCGCTTGTTTTCCGCAGGCCTGGCTTGAAGGATTAGAAGCCCGATCCGAACTGGAGGCCGCCGCAGATCGCCTATACGAGGCTGCGCTTCAGAACCGATAGCCCAGGCCGATCCCCGCGCTTAGGTACCGAAAGGCCAAGTTGAAGGGGCGTAGCCTGCGCGTGACGAGCTGACGCGTCTCGGGGTCCTCAAAAGACAGCGTCAGCTCGGGAGAGCGCAGGAAAACCCCATAGCGATATTGGGCCGTAAGTTCCAGAAACAGACCTGTTTCGCTAAAGGAAAACAACCGCACCCCCATTGTGAAGCCCGGGGCAGGACGGTATACTATGGTCCGCACGTAATCCAGAAACGTGGCGCGCCCTAGGCGAAGGTCGATTTCGGCCAGCATTATAGAAGGACCGATGAAGGTGTCCACATAGGGCAGCATCCGGTAGGCGAGAACGGGGGTGAGCCAGTAGGTGCGATACCCCACATCGGCCGTCACGCGCGTGGAACGGTTATACCCATTGGTCAAGCCCCGAGTGCTTAAGCCCACCAACAGACCTCCCTCAAGCATATCGGTAAGCCGCCGCTGTAAGCGCACCTGCACAGACAGATAGTCGCCCCCATCAGAGCGGGGATGTTCCAGTCCCCCCACATAGGGCGCTTCGTCGTCTACGTCTCCGTATCCTTGTGTGATCAGCGCCTGCTCCACGTCCGTGCGGGGCCCGCCGCGCAACAGGATGATCTGTAGCGAGGCATCCCAACCAGCGGTCCGCTGCAGGCCCGGGATTTGGCTCGCCCCCGAGGAGCTTGCTTGTCGATAGGGCCAAGGCTGCGCCCACAGCTCTAGCGCGCTACCCAAAAACAACAGCGCCCAGATCCCGCGGCTTTTCATCAGGCTATCCCCTTCTCGTGGCTGCTTAGACGGTCAAAAGAAACCGTGCCGCCACTTTTTAGAGCAAGTCGCGGTGTAGTCCCTATACAAAAAAGCCGGGCCCGTTCCCGGGTCCGGCTTAGGGCTAAGAGGAGGTCAGATGCGGAAGTTCCGCAGCCGATACGAAAAGCTGAACATCACGTAGCGGCCGAGCACCTGCGTGCGCGTATCCTGAATGTACTGCTCGGTTACGCTGCGGCTGATGGCTTTGTTCTGGTTCAGGATGTCCGAAAGCCCGATGCGCAGCTCACCGGCATTGTCCTTGAGGAATTTTACGCCCAAAGCGGCGTTCCACAGCAACACGGGTTCGTCAAGTTCGGCTCCCAACCCCACGTACTGGGTGTAAGAGAACTGCGAGCTCACCACGAATCGGCTCCAGGGCTGCAGGTTTACGTTCACCGAGGCCCGATGCTGCTGATAGGTGTTGTTGCTGGCGCCCGTGGAGGTGCGCACGCGGTTGTAGTTGAAGTTGTACAACACCAGGAAGTCCACCCGTTCGCTGATGTTGCTCGTCAGGACCAAACCCGTATTGAGTCCGTACAGATCGGACCAGGTCTTCCTGCCGGAGATCAAGCTAGGCGTGCGGTTGTAGTTGAGCCCACCCAGCATGTTGAGGCTAGTTCGCAGCACACCCAAGGGCCGGCTGTGTACGAGAAAGAGACGCGCGCTCCGATTGCCGTCCAAGTTCGTAGGGAAACTGTACTGAGTGCCCCGCGGCAGATACACCCCGTTGGGCAAAAGCGTGTCGCGTTGGGCGATCAAGCTAGCGTTGGTGATGTAATTGAGCCCATAGTTTACGTTCAGCGCGACCATCAGAAAGCGCCCACCCAGCGGGTCGGTCGCCTGATACCGGATCATGCCCATGTGGGTGTAGCTGGGCTCCAAATCCGGATTGCCACTCGAAAGAAAGAGCGGGTTGGAGTTGTCCACTACGGGCTGCAGCTGATTGATCGAGGGCAGGCCAGACCAAGCCCGATACATGAAGCGTAGGTTCTGCGTGGGGCCCAGTCGATACTCCAGTTCCGCAAAAGGCAGGAGCACATTGAAAGCTCGATCCACTCGGACCGGGTATGGATAGGTTTGATCTCCCAGCATCCGGCGATTTTGGTATGTCAGGCGCAGGGTTAGCCGAGTAGCCTGACGGCGGTATTGGTAGGCCAGCACACCTTGATGCGTGAGGATGGTGTTGTCGAACTGACTGGAGAGCGTCGGGATGGGATTGCCGAAGACCCCTGCCGCGGGGTCAAACCGCCGCGTCTGTTTATCGGCCCAACGCCGCTCCAGGGTGGGCTCGTATTCGATCTGCAGCTGCCCATAAGAGCCGATGGGCTCGGTATAGCTCAGGTCCAGATCCAAACTGTAGCTCGGTCGCTGATCCTGAATGCGCTGGCTGAAGGTGGAATCGATTTCAATCCAGCCTAGGGGGCCGGGACGGAAGAACACGTTAGCGGAGCGCTGATCGCTCTCTGTGGAGCGGTCGCTAAAGCCCGCGTTGATGCGCGCCGAAAACGTTCGGCCTTGAACAGGGAAACGGAGGCGATACAGGGCCTCGATGCTGCCGTTGTAGCCGAAGACGTCTGAGTTGTAAGCGCTGCTCGTTTGGCTCAGCCTCTGTCCCGAGGCCAACACGGATAACCCCTGCAAAGTGTTGCGCGTGCTATTATCCTGAAAGCTTATCCGGGGGGTGAGCACGAAGCTGTTGCGGGAATCGAGGGTATACTCCAGGCGGAGGTTCAGTCGATGGTTGTAGTTGGTGCTCTGGTTTCGAGTGGCCTCGTCGTAAAGCCAATTCACAGTCTCGGCCGTAAAGTACTGTCGGCTAAGCTGGGATTCGGCTTGGTTGCCCAAGCGATTGAAGAAGTAACTACCGGAAAGCTGCACCTTGCCGTTTTGCAGCACATCGGAGTAGTTGATCCCCACCGAGTGCGTGGTGTTGACACCTGGCTGCTCCCCTATCAGGAAGTTGCCGACGTTGCGGAACATATCCCCCCATGGGCCTCCGCCACCTGGACCACCCCCGCCGCCAAACATACCTCCACCGCCTCCACCTCCTCCAGGGCCGCCTCGTCCGCCTCCGCCTCCAAATCCACCGCCCGGCCCCCCGAAAGCGCCAAACATCCGGGCGAACCCCCCTCCACTTCCAGAACCCAGCACGCCGAGGATGTCCTCGATGGCGAAGTTCTGCTGATTGATGTTGTTGCCCAGTCCTATGAGCGAGACCCGGCGGTTGCCCGAGAACACATTTACCGTGCCGCCGCTTGCGTAACGGGCATCAGGGCCGTAACCCCCATACAGACGTCCGAACTGACCAAAGCGCCGATCCGGACGCGTGATGATGTTGATCGTGCGCTCGGTGTTCCCGTCTTGAAAGCCGGTAAATTGGGCTTGGTCGCTTGCGCGGTCGAAGACTTGAATACTCTGCACCACCTCGGCCGGCAGGTTGCGCAGCACCGCCATGGGGTCTTGCCCGAAGAACTCACGTCCATCTACGAGCACGCGGCGCACTGTCTCGCCTTGTGCCTGAACCTGACCCCCCTCCACGGTCACTCCAGGCAGCTTTTTGACCAAATCCTCGGCCGTGGCGTCCTGGCTTACCCTGAAGGCCGCCGCGTTAAACTGGATCGTATCGCCTTTTACCACCGCACGCTCTTGCACGGCCTCAACGGTCACTTCACCAGGCGTAAGCGGGGCGGGATCCAGGGGGATTGTACCCAGATTCGCGTTCGCAGTTAACGTTAGCTCCCGCTGATAGGGTCTATAGCCGACGAAGGAGACCTGCAACCGGTAGCGTCCTGCGCCGGGCAGGCGCAGGCTGAAGTTCCCCTGCGCATCCGTGGCCACACCAACCATACGCGTGGTATCCGGCAGGGCGCGCAGGATCACGTTAGCACCCGGAAGCCCCGTGCGCTCCTTGGCGTCGACAATGCGGCCGCTTATCACGATGCCCCGATCTTGAGCCTGAAGCTTGAGCGCACCCAACCCGAACAGGCAAAACCCTAGAAGAAGTAAACGCATGTACCCCATATTGGTGAGGCCCTTATGTTTTTTCGTTGAGGTTTGTCTTGATTTCAGGGGTCTGCCGGGGAAGTCCCGGAGAACTCGGCCTTATAGACGCATCCCAGGTGCGAAAAGTTCAGCAAGGATGTAACGAATCGGTAAATCGGCCGATGTGATCAGAGCTCAGAGGCGTCCTGTGTGTCCGAATCCGCCGGCGCCGCGGGCGGACTCCTCGAGCTCCGACACCACGGCCCAGCGCACGCGTGCGTAGCGGGCTATGACCAGTTGGGCGATCCGCTCCCCGGGCTGAATCGTGAAGGGCTCTTGTCCAAGGTTGATCAAGATAACCTGCACTTCGCCTCGGTAATCGCTATCGATCGTACCCGGAGCGTTGAGCACGGTCACGCCATGCCGCAGCGCCAGGCCGCTTCGAGGCCGCACCTGCGCCTCGAAGCCCGAAGGAAGCGCCAAAGCGATGCCCGTGGGCACAAGGGCTCGTTGGCCCGGCTCGAGCCGAATAGGCTCCTCGATGGCCGCCCGCAGATCCAACCCGGCCGCCCCTTCGGTGGCGTATTCCGGGAGCGCCCATTGGCCAGCGTGAGGGAGCCGACGCACGCGGATCTCCACCATAGCAGCCTAAACCATGGAGTGCTGTCCAAGCACCTCGTTCAGATCGGACAGCGGAAAGCCGAAGGCCTCCGCCACACCGGGGTAGACGATCCGGCCGTGTATGATGTTGGCCCCCGCCAGAAGCTCCCGATTCTCTTTTAGGGCCCGCACCCATCCCTTGGCCGCCAGCTCAAGGGCATAGGGCAGCGTGGCGTTGGTCAACGCGATCGTCGACGTCATGGGCACCGCACCGGGCATGTTCGCCACGCAGTAGTGCACGATGCTGTCCACCACGTACGTGGGGTTTTCGTGCGTCGTGGGCTTGCAGGTCTCGATACAGCCGCCTTGGTCGACCGCCACATCGATCACCACCGTCCCCGGACGCATGAGCCGCAGCATGTCGCGCGTGATCAGATGCGGCGCCCGTGCGCCCGGAATCAATACGGCCCCGATCACCAGATCGACCGACGGCAGCAGCTCGCGGATCGTGTGCTCGTTGGAGACTTGGGTGACGACGTTGGCGGGCATGACCTCGGCCAGCTGACGCAGCCGGTACAGGTTTACGTCCAGGATCGTTACCTGCGCCCCCATGCCGGCCGCGATGCGCGCGGCGTTGGAACCGACCACGCCTCCGCCGAGGATAAGCACGTGCGCCGGCCGCACCCCGGGCACACCCCCCAGGAGCACGCCCTTGCCCCCGTGGGTCTTCTCTAGGTACTTCGCCCCCTCTTGGATGGCCATTCGGCCCGCGACCTCGCTCATGGGGATGAGCAGGGGCAGGGAGCCATCGGCCCGCTGCACGGTCTCGTACGCTATGGCCACGCAACCGGATCGCAGCACGGCCTCGGTGAGCTCGCGGCTTGCGGCGAAGTGGAAGAACGTAAATACGATCTGATCCTCGCGCAGAAGCGCGTATTCGGACGCAACGGGCTCCTTGACTTTTAAGATCATCTCGGCCCGCTCGTAGATTTCAACTGCGCTCTCGAGGATCTCCGCCCCAGCTTCTTGGTATTGGGCATCCGTAAAGCCGCTTCCTAAACCGGCGCCGGCCTCAAGAAGCACCTGATGGCCTCGCTTGCGAAACTCATGCACACCGGCTGGGGTGATGGCCACGCGGTTTTCGTAGGGCTTAACCTCCTTGGGAACGCCGACCGTCATGCAACGCCTTTCCTCGTGCTTGTGTCGGCTCAAAGTTATCCTTGAGTTGGGCTGCTACGAAAGGCTTCAGCGCACAGCGCCCATCAGCCGCTTGATAGGCCTGAGCAAAAGCAGCAGCAGAAACGCCGCACCGGCTGTCGTGCCGAAGACAGCCAAAAAGAGCACCGGTAGCGGGAGCCTCTCAAAAAGCCCGGCGATCTGGCCGCCGATGAAGTTGCCAAGCGAAATCGAAAGAAACCAGACTCCCATCATCTGGCCCACCACCCGCTCCGGAGCCAACTTCGTAACCGTGCTCAGGCCCACGGGGCTTAGGCATAGCTCTCCGATGGTGTGGCACAGGTATGTGAACACAAGCCACATGGGGCTGACCTTCACCCCGGCCTGGGCCAACAGGGCCGCCGGAACCAAGACGAGAAAGCCCAAGCCCACGAAAAACAACCCCAGAGCGAACTTAACGGGAGAGGAGGGCTCTCGTCCCCGCCGGGCCAGGGCCAACCAAAGGGCCGCAAAAGCGCCCGAGAGCATGATGATGAAGAAGGCGTTTACGGACTGAAACCAGCTGGAGGGGAAAGAAAAGCCGAATAGCACCGTGTTCGTGTAGCGGTCGGCGAAGAGGTTTAGCGTGGAGCCGGCCTGTTCAAAAGCCGACCAAAAGAGGGCCGAGAAGACAAACAGCACCATCACGGCCGCCAAACGGCCCCGTTCCGGAGCCGTCCACCGGCCCCGCAAGAAGAGCAACCCGAAGTACACCAAGGGCACGAGGAGCAGCACAAGGCCCATCGCGCGCGTGACCCCACCGATCGTAAGCCGCCAGACCCCTAGCCGATCCAGCAGAATCGCCAGCGCGACGGTACCCAACGCACCTCCCAGACCGCCTGCCAGCAGCCGCCGGTCCCGGGCTTGCTGAGCTGGATCGACCGCACGGGCGGGCTTAAGCCCCGCTTCGCCCAGGTAGCGGCCCCCCACGAGATACTGAATCAGGCCTAGGGTCATGCCGAGCCCCGCGGCCCCGAAACCGTAGTGCCAATCGATGCGCTGCCCCAAGTAGCCGCACACAAAGGGCGCCACGAAAGCGCCCAGGTTGATGCCCATGTAGAAGATCGAAAAGCCGGCATCGCGACGTATGTCCTCGGGGCTATAGAGCATGCCCACCATGGTGCTGATGTTCGGCTTCAGAAGCCCGGTGCCGATTATGATGAGCGCAAGCCCCGTATAGAAGGGGATAAGATCGCCCAGGGCGTCCGTAAGGGCGGGCAAAAACATGCTGTAATGGCCCAAGGCGATGATGATGCCGCCAAGCAAAACGGCCTTTCGGGCGCCCAGGAACCGATCGGCGATCCAGCCGCCGGGCAGGCCGGTCATGTACACAAGAGCCGTATAAAGCCCGTAGATGGCCCCGGCCGTGGCCACGTCGAAGCCAAGCCCGCCAGCGGCTGCGGGCGCGGTCATGAACAGGATCAGCAGGGCCCGCATGCCGTAGTAGCTAAAGCGCTCCCAGAGCTCCGTAAAAAAGAGCGTCGAAAGGCCCTTAGGATGCCCGAAGAAGGCCCGGTCTTGCTCCAGGGCCGGCCGGGTGGCGGTTCGGACGGTCTGCATAACGGCTCCCTGCTCCTCGATCGGCCCAAAAAAAGAGCCTGAGGCCCCCAAAAGCAACCTTAGCGCGGAGGACGCCAGGGGACGTCCGAGACCCCCGCCTCTTGGTTAGCCCTGCGGGCCATTACGAAGAGCGCATCCGAAAGCCGGTTGAGGTAGCGGATCAGTTCGGGGTTTACGGCCTCCTGACGCGCCAAGGCCACGCAGACGCGCTCGGCCCGGCGGCAGATCGTGCGGGCCAGATGCAACCAAGCGGCCGCCGGACATCCCCCGGGCAATATGAAGTACTTTTGGCGCTCTAGCTTCGCCTCCCATCCGTCGATCCAGCGTTCCAGACGCCCGGTCATTTCCGGCTTGACGCGGGGCACGTAGTCGTTGGCCTCGGGGCAGGCCAGATCCCCGCCCACCACGAAAAGGTCGCGCTGCAGCTCCTGTAGCGCCTCGGAAAGTTCCCCCGGCAGCCCCTCTTGGACCAAGACAACTCCCAGGGCCGCGTTGAGCTCGTCGACGCACCCATAAGCCTCCACGCGCAGCGCGTCCTTGGGCACGCGCCGCCCCCCGAACAGGGACGTGTAGCCCTCATCTCCGGTTCTGGTGTAGATCCGCATAGCCTGCGTCCTTAGGATGTGATGCCAACCCGGATCTTGAAGCCGATCTGCTGGGTAGTGGACGGGGTCACGCGCGAAGAGCCCCGGGGCGAGACGTCCTCCAAGCGCCACCGAAACTCGGCCGTCACCCGCGTCGAGAACGCATAACTCAACGTGGGCTCCAGCACCCAACGGGCCGAGCCGTCGCTGGTGCGTGGCCGAAGCCCCTCCGGGCGCAGCGCGCCGGCCAGGGCCTCATCTAGGTCCTGGCTGAGGTAGTAGACGTCGCGCACCTCCTGGCTGTAGGAGAGCCCTAAGCCCACGTTGAGCTCGTTTTCCAGCGAGCGCATACCGAGGATCGGAAACGGAAGCCGAAATCGGGAGCGCCGGTAGCTTGCGCGCACGCTCAGCTCGGCGATGCGGCGGATGTTGACGTTTGCGTTCGAAAAGCTTATCGAGATGACGCGCGCCCAGTTGTAGGTGAGCTCTGTGCGCACATCGCCTTTCCAGGTGGCGCTGAGCCCAAGGAGCGGGGCGAAGCGCTGCGCGATCGCAAGATCGCGCGCCTCATACAGGGGTACCACGTCCCGCACCCGGATGCCCCCGATGCGGTAGCTAAGTCCCTCGCCGGCGTTGATGTTCCGACGCCAGCCGCCCTGATACTGGCCTGTGTAGCCATGCCGGAGCACGATCGAGCTGGCCAGCCGACGAAGCGGCCCCAGCTGCTCCAGGCCGACCCAAATCACCTGCCAGTTGGGCCACGGCAGAACGGGCAGGCCCCGTGAGTCAAGCCAGGAGCCGATAGGCCCCCCGAAGACGCGCTGAAAGTCGCGCAGCAGCGAGGGGGCGGAACCGACCACCAGGCCATCGCCGTTGCGATCCGTCACCTCTCCGGCCTGTACGCCGTCCTCCTGCAGGCGCCGCCATTGAGCTTGAAACAGTTTCGCATAAGAGCCCACAACGCCCCAGGTGGTGAGCGTGAGCTGTCCCTCCTGGGTGAGGGCCTCCTGAAAGGCCCGCCGGCCGGGGTCAAAGCTTACGGCGTTTTGCAGGTTCTGCTGCCACTGGGCGTCCCAGTTCAAATCGATCCGGAGGTTGTTCGACGGCGATAGGCTGGTGCGCGCTCCCAGCTGGCGCGTCTGCTGCCAGCTGTCCAGAAACCGAACGCCCGCTACGCGCACCCGCTGTTCCGGATCGGGCGCGCGCGTCCAGCCCAGCCGATAGGCCAAGGACGGAGAGCGACGCTGGGGTTGGTCTTGGAAAAGATCGGCTAGCCCCGCCGGCCCAGGGAAGCCGGCGTTGCGCGCCTGTTGACGCTGCACAAAGGTCAAATCCAATTGCCGTAGGCTGGTTAGCGTCACAAGGAGCCGCTTGTAGAGGCGCTTCCAGATGGGCTCTGGCGGTTTGGGGCCCCGGTCCCAGGCCTGCAATTGCTGATACCAGCGCGCTGTGCTCCACAGCTCGCCGATGCGCAGCTGGCCGTTTACGCGCACGTCCATCTGGTTGGCGATCTGGGCTCCGGTGCTGTCGCCGGTCGGTCCGTTGTTCCAGAGGAAGTCCGCCGTATAGGCGGCCGAAAGCCCCAGCCAGCGCAGGGCCCGATAGGCGTTCAGGCGCGGATTGAAGGTGGCCGACAAGTTTTGGCTGTAGGATTCCGGCCGGATCCCCGGGTGCCGGTCCCAGAGTCGCTCCCAGATGGCGCGCTCCGAAAGCGCGCGCAGGCGCCGGACCGTGAGCGTATCCCGAAGCCGAAGGAGGAGCGTATCCACCCCCAGGGCGGCCAGGCTGGTCTGTCCGTTGTAAGCATAGCTTAGGCCTAGGAAGGGCAACGGGTTGTACTGCAGCCCCATCCCCTGGCGGTACTGAAACTGATGCGTCTCGCGAATCGGCTTAAGGGCAGAGGAGGGCCATCCGGGCTGTCGGCGCAGATCGGCCTCGCTCGGACGATCCTGCGCGCGCATCACGGTGCGCTGCAACCCCGCCTGCAGCAGCAGGGAGCTCGGCATGTAGTTCCACTCCAGGTGGGCCAACCAGCCCAATACGGGCACGCGGCGCAGAAACGCAAACGGCCGCACAGGGGCCGCTTGCGGGAAGCTGAGCTGGTATTGGGCGCCACCGGACCACTGCCAGCGGCGGTCGAAGAGCACCGAGGGGCTAGAGGCCAGCTCCTCGGCGTAGGCGAACTGCAGCCCCAGAGGATCAAGCAGGAGGCGCGCTGCGGGATGTTCGGAGCCCGCTTTGCGGATCCCCGGCAGGGCGATCGATCGAGCCTCTCGCAGGGTGCGGGCGGCTTCATAGAGGGAGTCAATCCGGGCCCGTCGCTGCGCGGGCGTAAGCGCCGTGTCGCGTTCGATGAGGCTGCGGATCGTCGCCAAGCGCACATCCGCGCCGGCTCCGGGCGCGTAGGTAGGCGTCGTACGGGCCCGCTGCCAGGCGATCGAAAGCGGGATCTGCCAGCCATATCGGGCCGGCAGCAGCCGCTCCAGAGACCAGCGCGAGCTCAAAGACCAATTGAATCGATCCTCACGGCCCCGTTCTTCAAGCCGGCTCTCGACCGAGCCAAAGCCCTCGGTGCGGCGGTCTAGGCTGAAGTCCACCTGCGCCAGGTCGGCTAGCTGCAGGCTGGCGCTGCCCAAAGCCGCCCAACCGGACTGGGCGTCAAAGCCGCTCACGCGCAGCTCGTTCACCCAGAACTCCGCGTTCAGCACGGGCCGCCCGTCTCGGGGGTTGAGGATCCCGATGGCGAGCTTGGTGACCTGACTCAGGCTGGGCCGGCCCCGGATGTACAGGCTGGCCCCCGGGGGAGCGCCCTCGTAGTCCAACAGGGCGGAGCCGCCAAAGAGCGAATCCTCCGGTATGCCCAGCCGATCCCGCAGCTGCTTGAGCGCATTAAGCCGTTCGATTTGGATGTTCACCTGGTTTTCAGCCGGCCAAATCAGCTCCGGCGTGTAGGCACCAGGCCCCCCGGGCAACACGGGGGTGGGCTTGATGGGCTGGCGGTATTCGTAGTAGTCACGCCGCAGATCGGATCCGATGCGGATGAACAGCTCCGCCTCCTCCGGTCGCTCATAGCCCTCTCCGTGCACGTCCATGCGCAGGTTGGAGTAGCGCAGCAGGTTGAGCCCGCCGAAGGTCCTGAAGATTGCCCGCATATCGCCCCGATACAGGTTCTGCACGCGCAGCACCAGGGCCTGTTCGTTGCGCTGAATCTGCTCCAGCGTCGTCCGGTCGACGGGCCGAATGGCCCCCGGAGGGCTCTTGTAGGGGATGGGCGTGCGCGCAGCGTTTTCCTCGATGTTGATCGTGGCCACCTCAAAGCGCGTATCCGGGTTTTGCGTGCCCACGTTGAGGCGCGTCCACTGGCTGCCGACAAGCTCCAGGGTGGCAAAGCGCAAGGTGACGGGCTGCTCAAAGCCCGTAAGCCAAAGCCGAAGGGCCTCGACGACCTTGAAATCCCGAATGTCCCCCACACGACGCCTGTACTGCGCAAGCGGAATGCGCACCAGATACCAGCTCTGGCGCACCCCTCCGATCTCCACCTCCCGGCGGTCGACCACGTAGCCCGAGCCCGGGACCAGACGCTGAGGGTCTAGCTCCAGTTCGTATTGAAAGTACGCGTTGCGCGTATCCAGAGCGTTGTTGCCGTTGAGGTCCTCGGTGTCCGGAAACTTCGTCGAGCCCAGGATCCCGGCCCGGTTCAGAGGGGCGTTGCCCTCCAGTCCCGGGTGGTAGCGTCGAAAGCGCTCCTGCCAACCGGCCTCGGCCGGAAAAGCGGGATCGAGATAGTAGCGGTAGTTGTCGTTGGACGGATCAAGCCGGGCGCGCTCGTACTCCGGAGAGCCCTCGCCGAACTGACGACGCACGGCCTCCAGAAAGTCCCGAAATTGAACGCGCTCCTCCTCATCGCGCAGCCCATCTAGGCCCACGTCTTCGTAGGCACGCAACCGGGGGTCGTTGGACAGCAGCTGGTCCTTGATACCGCGCGAGATCTTGCCCCAGCGGTCGCGCACAAAAGAGCTTGCCGTCGAGTCCAGCCCATCTTCGGTGTTAAGCTGTCCGTTGGGGATCACGTCCTCGCTGATGTAGCCGATCTCGATGTAGAGCCGGCCCTTGTCTCCGGGCCTCAGGACGGGGGCGAACCAGAACTCCAGAAACTCGATGTTGTTGATTTCGAAGTTGTTGTAACCATCCGGGATGCGCGTCATGATCCCGGCCCAAGCGGAACGGGGGTTGGCCTTGAAGGCCAGCAGATCGCGCGTGTAGTTGTAAGGCCCGCGCTCCTGGGGCAGATACCAGAGATCCAGGGGCTGCAAGTAGTCCTGTCCGCGCTGAACCTGCCGCTCCGGAAAAAGCTGACGCTGCTGCAGGGGCCAGGTCTCGGGCCCCAGCGCGGCCTTGTCCTGTCCGTAAAGCTGAAGGGGGATCGCATACCAAGAAAGCCAGGCGCGCCAGTTGCTCTTAAGCGAATCATCCAGAGCTGTGCTGCCCCGCACGCGGCCGATCGAATCCGGAACGCTGGCCAGACGCCACATGCCGGGGTTGAGAAAGGATACGGCGCTGCGAACGCCCTCGAAGTCGTCAATGTAGGAGATCCCTTGGCGCTCATCCCTAGGCACCGCATAGCCTTGGCGCCGCAGGCGATCCTGCGTCTGGCGCACTAAAGGGGTGCTGGCAAAGCCCGGTATGAGCTGGGCAAACTCACCGCGCAGCTGGATCCGCGAAGGTGCGCGGGTCTGCACGAGGGGCAGCGCGTCCACCAGACGCGTGAGCCAGGAGGGTTCGGCCGTGTAGCTGCCGTCCAACCCCCAGATGAGGTTTCGGACTGGCTCCTCGCCGATGCGGTTTTTGTCGGCGATGGGCTGCTCGCCCAGCCGGATTAGCGTACCGCCTAATCTAAATTGCTCTGCGGGCTCATAGTCGGCCCGCAGGCCCAGTAGGGTTTTGCGCTGCAGCTGAAAGGCCCTCTGCTGTTCAAACTCTACTATGATCTGACGGCCGGGTTGCAGGTAAGTGGGATCCGTAAAAGTGATCGTGCCCGTTATGTAGTCGACCGTGTAGGCGGAGGGAGGCACGACGACGCCGCCGCTTAGGACGCGGATGCTTCCCTCGACAACCCCGCCCAGGCCGGCACCCAGGTTGTACTGCTGGCGCACCGACCCCCGGGATTCGCCCTTAATCACGTAGAGGTCGCGCGGATCGCGTCGGGCCTCGACCTTGGTCTCCCGGTACAAGGCGTCAAAGACCAGCGTGTTCTCCAGCTCCCGATCCGCGGCCGTGCTTCTGATGGCGTTTCGGATCGCCTCCCCGAAGGGCTCCAGGACCGGAAACAGGAGCCGGCCTTCGCGCTCGTCGATCGTATAACCGGGCAGAAAATCAAAGCGGTCATCGGGCTGAGGGGCCAGGTTGTCGTTGAGCCGGTCTAGAGCCGTCAGCTGCAACAGGGAAACAGACCGTCCGTCCCGACCGCGGATCGCCACGCCGGGCAGCGTGCGCTGCTCCGGGGTGCCGGGTTTTCGGTATACGATATCCAGTTGCAGCTCCTCGCGTCGGAAGTTGCGGCTGGGCAGCCGGTAGATGTTGCGCAGCACCAGATCCCAGGAGGGATCGCTGGGCACGGGGTTCGTGGGCCGAATGAGCTTAAGCACGAGTCGGTTCGTCTGGGTTCCGCTCGACCCCCCGCCGCGGGCGAAGTCTCCAACCTCGACGGCCCTGCCGGCGGCGTCCACGTACCGGTAAGCCACAGCCAGGGCTTGAAAGCCGGACAAGCTGGTGCGCAACGTCAGATAGCCCAGGTTGGGATCAAAAGTGTAGTCACGCCCGGGGTCCAGGCGCAAAAACGTGCCCTGCACGTAGGTGCGCGGATTGAGGCCAAGTTGGCGCTCCAGGATGTCCGTTACGTTGTCCGCCGTGCGCAGCCGATCCAAGTCGACGTCCGAAAACCGGTCCGCGGCCGGATTGGGGGGGCGATCCGAACCCGCTTCGCCGAGCTCAAGCAGGGCCACGGCGTCGCGCTCGTTTTCCTGGAGCCGTTGTTGGGTTTGGCGCAGTATCCAAACTTCGAGGTCCGTGATTTGCACCTCGGCCACGATCGAGGGGGGTCGGCTGAAGGCCTGTCCAGGTCCGACACCCCAGCGCTGACGAAAGTAAAAGCCCAGCAAGAAGTGCGTATCGTCCTCGTAATCCGTGGCCTTTAGTTCGAAGGTGTTCGTCTCCGCCCCCCCGTCGAGCACGATGCGGGTGCGCTCGCCCTCCTGTTGGCTGAAGACCGAGGATAGGCGCATGGGGCCCAACTGAAAATCGGAGCGGATCCCGAAAAGCGCCTGCCCGCCGCCGATGAGCTGGGAGGGCGTCTGCAGCGATACGTTGCCGGCCTCGATGCGCCGGATGATCTCGTCCTCGTAGCCCGTATACTGCAGCTTCAACCGGTTTTCAAAGTCCAGGATACGCTGCGTGTCCCAGTCGGTGGAGACGGTGAGCTTATCCCCGATCCCGCCCGAGATGCCGAGCCGGATGTTCTGCCCAAAGAGGGGATCGATGCGATACTGCTGCTGGGGGGGCAGGTTCGGATCGCGGTTGCTCTGAATCGACAGGCCCAGATCCACGTCGGCCTGCCCGTTGACACGCAGTGAGACGGTGGGGGCCCCGAAGAGGGTGCTAAAGGCCGCGGAGCGGCCCCCGGGTACCGCGATGCGCAGATCCAACAGACCCCGCTGCGAGGCCCGCTCCTGAGTCTGCGTCCGGAGCAGCTCGCGCCAGGTTTGCGCGATCTCATAGCGCCTGCGCTCCCGCCAATACGTGAGGTAGTCCACCGTAAGGGGTACCCGCACGGTCAGGCCCGATACAGTCTCGCGCGCCGTAAAACGGCTGTACAGAGAATCCGGCGACAGCTCATGGCGCCACACGGAACGCGGCGCAGGCAGGGCGGCCAGGGGTTCGACGCGAACGGGGAAAAGAGGGCTTACCCAGTACGGGCGCATCCGATACCGAAGCAGGGGCTCTTGGGCGCGGCCCGTATCGGCTCCAAAGCTGCGGACAGGCGAAAGCGTATCCGCCTCTCCCGAGGTCGAATGGGCCCTGAGCGGGATTCGAGGCGCGCCCAACGCCCAAAGGGAACAGCCCGCGATCAAGACCAACCCCAGGAGCCGGCCCATCGGCGCCCGCTTGCTGCTGTGCTCCGGCATGTCACGGGGCAAGTCGTTTGGTTATGAAAGAAGCCGAACCGGCTTAGGCCGCGGTAGCAAGGGTCGCTGAGGAGATGGCCTCTTTCCCGACTTTGTTGCCCAACCGTTTGGAGGCGGGATATCTTGCGGCCAAAAGGTACAGGACTTTTCCGACCCCACGCAAGGACGCCAGCCGTGCTCCGGATGACGCACCTAGAGCGGATGCTGTTGCGCGCGCACCTGGGGCCGTTTCTGTTCGCCTTCAGCCTGCTGCTGTTTTTGCTCGTGCTGCAGTTTCTGGCCCGATACCTGCCGGAGCTCGTGGGCAAGGACCTCGGGCTGGGGACGATTCTGGAGCTGCTGGCTTACAACTTGGCCTACATGGTCGTGCTGGCCGTTCCGATGGCCGTGCTCGTGGCCACGCTCGTAGCCTATGGGGATCTAGCGGAGTTCAACGAACTGAGCGCCGCCCGCGCAGCGGGCATCCCCCTGCTGCGGCTTATGCGGCCGGCGCTCATAGCGGGCCTCATGCTAGCGGCCTTTTTGGCTTTTTTCGCCAGCGAGATCCTGCCTCGGGCCAACGCGCGCGCCCGGGCGCTCTGGATCGACATCCGTCAAACCAAACCCGCCTTCGCCTTGCGGCCCGGAACCTTCTATACGGGCCTGGAGGGCTATAGCCTCTATGTAAACCGCATGGGGGCAGATGGACGCCTTTACGGGCTTCTCATCTACGACTATTCGCAGGGCTTCAACCGCCTGACCATCATCACGGCCCAGGAGGGGCGGCTGGGGATGCGCCCCGACGGCCGCACACTGCGCCTGGAACTAGAGCGCGGAGCGATCGATCGGCAAGTCGGGCTACCTTCGGGCACGGACCACCAGTACGAACGGATCCGCTTTGCGCGTCTGGTGCTCCACTTCGATCTGTCCGAGTATCGGTTTGTGCGCTCCGATGCACGTTCCCAGCGGGGTACGGATCGCACGATGCGGCTCAGAGAGCTACGAGCGGCCATCGACACGCTGCGCAAGGAGATCGCACACGATCAAGACCGATTGCGGGCCGAAAGCCGCCTGTTTCGACGCGACAGCCTGCTGCGCGCCTGGGATGAACTGACAAGCCCCCCTGCGCCCGGGGACAGCCTCTTGTATCGTCGCCTGCTGGCCCGGTTGCATGCCGGCTCGCCTGGCACTCCCGCCCCCCTTCGGGCCCTTGCGGAGGCGCCGGCCGATTCGGCCCTGATCTGGACCCAGCGGGCAGCCGCGCGGGCCCGCATGCTGCGCAATCAGGCCGACAACGCGGCCAGTCTGCGCGCCTGGCGCCAGAACCGGATCGCCCAGTACGCCGTCGAGGTACACAAGAAGTTGGCCGTGGCCACAGCCTGCGTGCTGTTTGTACTGCTAGGGGCGCCGCTTGGGGCCACCGTGCGCAAGGGCGGCATCGGCACGGCGGCCACGATCAGCACGCTTTGCTTTCTGCTTTACTGGGTTTTGCTCATTCAGGGCGAAAAAATGGCCGACCGCGGCCAGATCGCGCCCTGGCTCGGGATGTGGGGAGGCAACATCTTGTTCGGCGCCCTGGGCCTTTGGCTCACGTATCGGGCCACCTTTGAGGTCGTGCACGTCGACGTAGGGCACTGGTGGCCCTTCCGGCGGCTGCGCGCCTGGCGCCAAACCCAACCGGCGTAAGCCGGAATCCCGACGGCCAGGTCGTACGTTCTAAAGGCGGCCCCAATCGGAAAGGATAAGTTGCATGCCGCGTCGACAGACTCCCACCGTGTGGGTGGGCCAGGTCCCCATCGGAGGCTCCCACCCCGTGGTTATCCAATCCATGACCAACACGCCCACAGAAGATGCGCAGGCCACGGCCTGGCAGGTGGCCGAGCTCTATCGGGCCGGAAGCGAAGTCGTACGCATCACGGTCAACACCGAACGCGCCGCGGAGGCCGTTCCGGAAATCCGCAAGCGGCTCGACGAGATGGGGGTGTCCGTGCCGCTTGTAGGGGATTTCCACTTCAACGGCCACCTGCTTTTGCGCCGCTACCCAGCCATGGCTCAGGCGCTGGACAAGTACCGGATCAACCCCGGAACGGTCGGCAAAGGGGCCCAACAGGATGCGAACTTTCGGACGATGCTCGAGGTGGCTCAAGAGTTCGGCAAACCCGTACGCATTGGGGTCAACTGGGGATCGCTTGATGAATACCTGCTGACCGAGCTCATGGACGCCAACGCGCGCCGGCCCGAGCCGCGCTCGGCCCACGAGGTATTGCTAGAGGCCATCGTGGAATCCGCCGTACGCAGCTACGAGCAGGCCCTGGACTATGGGCTGGGCGAGGACCGGATTATCCTATCGGCCAAGGTCTCCTCCCCAGCCGACCTGTGGTGGGTGTATCGGGAGCTGGCCCGGCGCACCCGGGCCCCGCTGCATCTGGGCCTAACGGAGGCGGGCATGGGGATAAAGGGCGTGGTGGCCTCCGTGGCCGCGCTGGTGCCGCTTTTGCTTGAGGGCATCGGCGATACGATCCGCATCTCGCTAACGCCGGCCCCCGGAGAGCCCCGCACGCGGGAGGTCGAAGTGGCCCGGGAGATCCTGCAGGCGCTTGGGCTGCGGCAGCTGGCCCCGTCGGTTTCGGCCTGCCCCGGCTGCGGACGCACCAGTTCTACGTTTTTCCAGGAGCTGGCCCAGCGCGTATCGGAGCACCTGGCCGCCCGCATGCCCGAATGGCGTACGCGCTACCCGGGCGTGGAGCGCCTCAAGGTGGCCGTGATGGGTTGCGTCGTCAACGGCCCGGGCGAGTCCAAGCACGCCGACATCGGCATCAGCCTGCCCGGAACGGGGGAATCGCCCCGAGCCCCCGTCTACATAGAAGGCCGACACTACGCCACGCTCAAAGGCGATCGCATCGCCGAGGAGTTCATCGCCCTGCTAGAGCGCTACGTAGCCGCCCGCTTCGGAAACGATTCCGCAGGTCCTCTTGCCCAACCAGCAGATAGCTAAGCCCTATACACGCCCGGTGGGAATCAAGTACCAGTAGGCCCGGTTAAAAAGCTTCTTGGCCAGATGGTAGAATCGGGTGGGCCGAGGCGGCTCCGGCGGATGCTCATAGTCGAAATCCAGTAGCGTCGCCTTGCCATCTCCGAGCTCTAGGAAACACTGCACATGGCCGTCATAGCGGGCCGTCGGCTCCTGGCCCCGAATCTGCGCTACAATCCGATCGGCTACAACACGGGCCTGATAATGGGCCGTAGAACCGGCTTTGGAGATCGGGATGTTCGTAGCGTCGCCGATCACCCAGACTCCTTCGACACCCTCGAGTTGAAGGGTATACCGGTCTGTGGGGATCCAGCCCTCGTCGTCTCCAATGCCGCTTCGGAGCACCGCCTCCGCCCCTCGATGGGGCGGGATGATCACGGCAAGATCATACGCCAAATCCCCGCTCATACCGAAGATCACGCGGCGTTCTGGGTCAATGCCCTCGATATCAAAGAAAAGCTCTGTTCGAATCCCGCGCTCATCTAAGTGCCGTTGGGCCAGCTCAGCCACAGATTCAATAGGAAAGCAGCGACCAATGGGGAAAGTGTAGACGAGTTCCGTTTGCCCACGCAGCCCGCGTCGGCGCAGGTAGACATCCAGCAGAAAAGTAAATTCCAACGGCGCTACGGGGCATTTAAAGGGCATACCACCGATACCAATGACCACGCGTCCCCCACGGAAGGCCCGCAGAGCGTACTGTAGATTGCGAGCCCCCACAAGGGAATAAAAATGATGCGCGCCCTCTTGCAGCCCAGGGATGCGCTCAAGATCCAGCTGCGAGCCCGTGGCGATCACAAGCCAATCATAGGGAAGGACCTCGCCTGAGCGCGTCCACACACGCCGGCGCTCTAGGTCAAAACGCTCAGCCGCGTCGTGAATGAAAAAAACCTCCTGCTCCAGAAGCGCTTTTTCGGGACGCCGCAGATCGGTCTCCTCCATGTCGTCCACCGCCACATACAACCAGCCAGGCTGATAGTGGTGCTCTGCATCCTGGCTAAGCAGGGTTACCTGGGCTTCCTCAGGCTTTAGTCGGCGGGCCAGTAGGTTGGCTACGAGTGTACCCCCTACGCCGCCGCCCACGATCAGAATCCGACAGGGGCTCATGAGGTCCTCCTACCCTGAACCTCGATCACAAACTTGCGGGCGCGCCCGTCAAGCTCGATAACCTCTAGAAGCCGGTGCCCAACTTTCTCAGCCCAGGCGGGAATGTCCTTACTCGAGCCAGGATCGGAGGAGATAACAGCGATCACATCCCCGGGTTGAGCTTTCTTGGCCATCCGGACGAGCTCCATAAGCGGCCCTGGACAAGCCATGCCCCGTGCATCGACCTCTTGCCGGATTGTATACGCCATATTTCCGCCTCCTTGGCTGCAACTTTATAAAAGCGGCACCAGATGCGCCCTTCCTCGTAGGCCCTTATTTTCTCTCAAAAGTCCAAGCATCCGCAAGATCAAACTACGGGCGATAATGCGCACATCGCCTAACTCCTCGGCCTGCCGAAAAGTAACCCTTCCAGGAGCGCCCATGAACCCGAGGAAACTGCCTGGAGGTGGGGGGGCCATCTCCTCAAACCCCTTCAGAAACCGTTCCGGCTGCCTCAGGCCTTCCCTTCGAAAGGCCATAAAGCCCCAAACGGCCACAGGCACACGCACGGGCTCGCCCATAACCGGCGTGCGGCACAGAGGCAACCAAGGCCCGCCGGTCGTACCGGCGAAGAGCCTAATCCCCAGAGGCTTCTCAGCATGAGCTATATAGAAGCACTCCTCGTCGTTCGTCTCCTATAGATGCCCCCGCTTCCGGAGGTGTCAAAGGGCGATGGTGAATTTTCTATGAAACCCAAACTGCTAGCCCTGCTCAGGCGGGGCGTATTACCTTTAAAGGTACCTTAAGGGCACATCGCAATGTTTCTCTTGCGCCAAGAGACCGCAGCCCAAGTGGCCGAGGGGCTTTTGCGCCTGGGAGCGGTTACGTTGCGCCCAGAAGCGCCTTTTCGGTGGACATCCGGCCTGTGGGCTCCGATTTACTGCGACAACCGCCTGCTTATGGCCGACCCTCCGCTGCGCGCCTTCGTAGCTGACGCCCTAGCGGAGGCGATTCGCACCCGATATCCGGAGGCGACGCTTGTAGCGGGCACGGCCACAGCGGCCGTCCCTCACGCCGCCTGGGTGGCCGAACGGCTTCAGCTGCCCATGGTGTACGTGCGTACTGAGCCCAAGGGCCACGGACAAGGCAAGCAGGTAGAAGGGCTGTTGCCCGCGGGCGCGCGCACGGTGCTCATCGAAGACCTACTCTCAACGGGGCGATCGAGCCTGCGGGCCATAGAGGCGCTGCGGCGTGAAGGGGCGCATCCGGTGGCCGTGGCGGCCATCTTCGCCTACGGGCTACCCGGAACCGAGGAGCGCTTCCGCCAGGCTGACCTGCCCGTGCTGGTGCTGTGCACGCTGCGGGAGCTCGTAGAGGTCGCCCTGCGAGAGGGCGAGCTCTCCTCAGAACAAGCGGCCCTGATCTGGTCTTGGCATCAAGATCCCGAGGCGTGGTCCAGGCGCTACGCAGAGGGACGATCCGCATGAGGGCGGCTGTATTGGCCATAGGCGATGAGCTGCTCATCGGACAGGTCGTTAACACAAACGCGGCCTGGATCGGCGAACGCCTATCGGAGCTGGGCCTCCGGGTCGTTTACCAGATGAGCGTGGGCGACCAACCGGAGGCGATCCAGGAGGCGCTGGCCTTCCTCTGGCCCCGGATCGATGTGCTGGTGAGCACAGGTGGGCTTGGGCCGACGCATGATGATCGTACGGTAGAGGCCATGGCTGATTATTTCGGTTGGCATCTGGAGCTTGATTCCGAGTGGGTCGCAAGGATGCGCGCCTTTTTTGCCGCTCGGGGTCACCCAATGCCCGACAACAACCTGCGACAGGCCCGGCTGCCCCGACAGGCCGAACGCATCCCCAACGCGCTCGGCACAGCCCCGGGTATTTGGTTTGAGCGGGAAGACCGGGTGCTGGTCGTGCTCCCTGGGGTGCCCTATGAGATGCAGGCCATGATGCGCGACTTTGTACTGCCTCGTCTGGGGGCGCGCTCCGATGGAGAGCGGACCCGGCGGCGCACGCTGCTTACGGCCGGGATCGGGGAATCGGCCTTGGCCGAACGGATCGGGGACCTGAGCCCCTGGCTTGCGCGGGGACTAGAGGTGGCCTATCTGAGCAGCCCAACGGGCGTGCGGCTGCGCCTTACGGCCCGGGGCCGAGATCCGCAGCAGCTGGAGCGCGTTCTAGAGGAGCTGGAGGCGCATCTGCGCTCTCGCATCGGGCAATACATCTACGGAACCGATGAAGAGGCGCTTGAGATCGTCGTAGGGCGGCTTTTAAGCGAACGCTCTTGGACGATCGCGGTGGCCGAATCCTGCACAGGCGGACTCATCCTAGACCGCCTCACCAACGCACCAGGCAGCTCCCGCTACTTGCTAGGCGGCGTGGTGGCTTATGCGAACGCGGCCAAAACCGCTCTGCTGGATGTCGATCCCGAGGTGCTTGCCCAACACGGAGCCGTAAGCGAACCCGTGGCCCTGCAAATGGCCGAGGGCGCGCGCCGGCGCTTTCAGGCGACTGTGGGCATCGCTACCACGGGCATCGCCGGCCCCACCGGAGGCACCCCGGAAAAACCCGTAGGGCTGGTCTGGATAGGGCTCTCCGCTCCAACGGGCACCTGGGCGCGGCGTTACCAATTTGAACAAGACCGGCGGCGCAACAAGGAGCGCGCCGCTCAGGCGGCGCTCTTTTGGCTTTGGCAGTACCTGACAGGTCTTTGGCGCTAGGCGCCACCAAAGGCCGGTTCCGATATGAGTTGGCATCCCGATACGATCGAGGCGGTTCGCGCCGCGGCGGACATCCTGCTCGTGATCGAGGAGGTCGTGCCACTCAAACGTCGCGGCAAATACTGGGTGGGCTTGTGTCCGTTTCACGCCGAAAAGACGCCCTCCTTCACCGTAACCCCCGACAAGGGGCTTTTTAAGTGCTTTGGCTGCGGCAAAGGGGGCGACGTTTTCACCTTCGTCATGGAATACGAGCGGGTCTCTTTTCCAGAGGCCGTGCGGATTCTGGCCGAGCGTTTCGGCGTGCCCCTGCCGGAGCCAGGCGGACCGCGCGCGAAGGGCGATCAGGCCCTCTACGAGGCGCTAGGCCAGGCCGCGCGCTTCTTTTACCGGCACCTTCGCAATCCGACCGGACAGAAAGCCCAACGCTATCTCGCAGCTCGAGGCATATCGGATGCGATCGCACGTCGTTTTGGGCTTGGATACGCCCCGGCCAGCGCCGATGCGCTCTATCGGCATGTGCGCGCCCTAGGGATGGATCCCAGGCCGTTTGCGCAGGCCAATCTGCTGATTCCAGGGCCGGGCGGTACATATCGAGACCGCTTCCGGGATCGGCTCATGTTCCCCATCTTGTCGGCCTCGGGTCGGGTGGTGGGCTTTGCCGGTCGCTTGCTGAAGGAGGTTCCCAATCAGCCCAAGTACGTGAACACGGCCGAAACCCCCCTGTACCGCAAAGGTCGACTGCTTTACGGACTCTACCAGGCGCGGGAGGCCATACGCGCCCGAGGCGAGGCGTTGCTGGTAGAAGGTTACGCGGACGTGTTGGCTTTGCATGAGTACGGCTTCGAACAGGCCGTGGCCTCCGGCGGCACGGCGCTTACGGCCGCACAGGCCCGGCTGCTTGCGCGCTACAGCCAACGCGTCGTAATCCTTTACGACGCCGATCCGGCCGGCCTCATGGCCACGCTTCGGGCCACGGAGCTGTTGCTGGCGGAGAACCTCGAGGTGCGCGTACTCCGGCTTCCGGAGGGGGACGACCCGGATAGCTTCCTGCGCCGAGAGGGCCGGGAGGGCTTCCTGGCGTACCGGGAACGCGAAGAATGCGATTTTCTGCGTTTTCTTTTGGCGCGCGAGCTCCCCGCAACGCCATCTCCGGAAGCCCAGGCGCGCGCCGCCCACGAGGCCCTGCGTCTTATCGCGCTCATCCCGGACGTCCTTCGGCGCACCGCCTACGTGCGCGCCCTTGCCGAGGCGCTTCGCATGCCCGAGGCCGAGCTGCAGACCGCCCTAGAACAGCGTGCGCGGTCCGGCTCGCCCGGCCCGTCGGCGGCCCGTCCTGTGCGTCTAGAGCCTTCGGCGGAGGCATTGAGCCCTCAGCCGTCCGCCCTCCAACCGGACATACCCCCGCCGGAGCGGCTGCTTTTGCGGCTCATGCTGGAGCACGGAGGCGCGCTGGTACGGCATGTTTTCAGCCATACGAGCCTAGAGGAGTTCCAAGAGGGCCCCTCCCGGGAGCTAGCGCGCCGCCTTTTGGAAACCTATCAGCGAGGGGAGCCCATCGAAATACCCCGATGGATACGCGAGCTGGAGGGCACATCGCCGGGGGCGCTCATGCTCGACGTCCTGATCGATCCCCATGAGCTCAGCCCAGGATGGCGGGAGCGACGCCTCGTCGCCGGCCAACCCGAACCCGACCCCCATGAGGCGGCCGCCGACGCCATCAAACGCTTAAAGCGTTGGAATCTAGAACGGCTCATAGAACAAAACAGCCGAATGATTCGGCAGCAAAGCCTTCTGGGTGGGGACGTAGAGGAGCTACTGCGCACGCAGCTGGAGCTAAGCCGTTACCTGGCCTGGCTTGAAGCAGCTCGCTTTCCCCCTCCAGAGACGGAAACGCAGGATAGTCATGCCTCCGGAGGCGAACCTGAGGATTCTATGGGCCGATGAGCAACTGCTGGTGGTGGCCAAACCCCCTGGGCTGCGCTCAGTGGCCGACGGAACCCAACTGCCCACGGTTCGGACGATCTTGGAGCCAACGTACGGGCGGCTTTGGGTGGTGCATCGGCTTGACGCCGAAACCTCCGGAGTGCTCATCTTGGCCCGTACAGCCCAGGCGCATCGGGCTCTAAACGAGGCCTTCGCCAGACAAGCGGTATACAAGACCTACCACGCCCTTGTCGTGGGCATCCCTTCTTGGGAGGAGCTCGAGATCACGCTTCCGCTTCTTTCGGATGGAGACCGCAGGCATCGGACCGTGGTGGATTTCAAGCGGGGCAAGCCTGCTCGGACGCTGGTGCGCGTTCTAGAGCGCTGGCGAGCTTATGCGCTTCTAGAGGTCGAGCCCCGGACAGGCCGTACGCATCAGGTTCGGGCCCATCTGGCCGCCGTCGGTCTACCCCTAGTAGCGGATGCGCTGTACGGCTCAGGCCGGCCGCTCTTGCTTGAGGAGCTCAAGGCGGGCTACAAGGCCGGCCGAACACCCGCTCAGCCCCTGATGGCGCGCACGGCGCTGCACGCCTTGCGGATCGGCTTCCCGCATCCGCGGACCGGGGAGCGCATAACCGTGGAGGCCCCCTATCCCCAGGACTTCGCGATCGCCCTACGCCAGCTGCGGCGCTGGGGTGGTTAACCGCCCAGTACCCTGCGGTACGCCTGAGGATCACGCAGCAGGGCGATCGCGCGGTCCACAAGCGGGTCTCGTTCCAAATCGAGCGCGATAAGGCGAGAACTGCCATAATACCGGGCCAAGATCTCCCGACGCAGCTCCTCTTTCAAGGACCCCGCATGCCGAAGCAGATCGCGACCCTTTTCCGCATCCAGCGCCCTCTGCAGGGCCTCCAAGCCCGGCCGCAACGCCTCGTAGAAGCCCTCGGCGCGCGCGGCCTCCACGAGCTCGCTCAGCCGTCGCTCCGTTTGGGTTTCGTAGGCAAAGCCGCGTTCGCGTAGAAAGCTCCCAAACTCCGCGTACACGGCATCGGAGACCGTGAACGTATCCGGAAGCTGCCGATACCGAGCGGCGAAGCGGTTGGCAAATTCGAAGACCCACATCCGGCGCCTGAGCGCCTCCTCCAGGGCGCTCGGCGGAGGCGGAGCCAGGCGCACGTCGGGTTCGATGCCAACTCCGTCGTAAACGATTCGGCCTCGGCTGGTGCGAAAAGCCCGACGCAGGCTATCCGGAATCAAGCGCCCCCCGTTTCGGGTGTGCTCGGCGTAATCGACAGCCTGAATACAGCGGCCGCTTGGGGTATAGTATTTGGCCGTGGTGATCTTGACCGCCGTGTTGTACGAAAGGGGCCGAATGACCTGAACAAGACCCTTACCGAAGGTGCGTTCGCCCATCACCACGGCCCGGTCTAGATCCTGTAGGGCCCCAGCCACGATTTCAGAGGCGCTGGCGCTCTCCCTGTCCACAAGCACGACTAAGGGCATATTGGGCAGTGTAGGGGAATCGGAGGTGCGAAACTCGCGCTCTACCACCCCCTTGCGACCGCGCATGGTGACGACTAGACTGCCGCGGGGCAGAAAATGCCCGACCACGGCCACGGCGGCCTCCAGCAGCCCGCCCGGATTACCCCGCAGGTCCAGAATCAACCCCTCAAGCGGACCTTCGCGGCGCAGCCGATCCAGAGCCTGCGCGAACTCCCGAGGTGCGCCTTCGGAGAAGCGCTCCAAGCGCACGTATCCGATTCCGGGCTGCACCCAGCCGGCGTAGGTTACATCCTGGAGCCTGACGCGCTCGCGCACAAGTACGAATTCAAGCGGCCTAGCTTCGCCCTCGCGTGCGATCGTCACGGAGACGGTCGTGTTGGGCTCCCCACGCAGCAGCGCGCTCACTTCGGCCGTGCTCAAACCGGAGACGGACTGCCCGTTCACCTGGAGGATGACGTCCCCGGCCCGGATGCCCTGTCGAAAGGCCGAATAACCCTCCAGAGGACGCAGCACGACGATGCGACCGTCGCGTTCGGCTATGGACAGGCCCACTCCCCCGTAACGGCCGCTTACGGTGAGCTCGACATCATCGCGCTGGGTTTCGTCGATGAAGTTCGTGTAAGGATCCAGCAGCTCCAGCATCCCCTCTAGGGCCCCTCGGATAAGCTTGGCGGGAGGCACTTCATCGACGTAGTGCGTGCTGATCTCGGTGTACAATTCGCTAAAGATCGTGAAGTGCTTGCGCAGCTCGAAGAACCGATCCGAGCCCTGAAAGAAGCCCAAGCTCAGCAGCGCCGCAAGGCCCAGGGGCAAAACGAAGCGCATCGGCCGCATGGCGTTGCTCCCGCTGATTTTGGCGCGCAATTTACGGCACGCGCCGCCGGAAGGCTAGGCCATCAGGCGTGCCGCAGAAAAGCCTGCGTGCGAGGGTCCTGGGGAGCTACAAGCAGCGCCTCAGCCGGTCCGCATTCCACCACCTCGCCGTGCTCCAGATAAAGCAGTTGATCGGCTAGGCCGCGGAGAAAACCGATCGCGTGCGAAACCACGATCATGGTATGGCCCTGCTGGACGTATTGGCGCAATAGGGCGCGCACATCGGCTGAGCGCTGCGGATCTAAGGCGCTTGTGGGCTCATCAAGCAGCAACACGTCCGGTCGCATCATAAGCGCGCGCGCGATCGCCACGCGTTGCTGCTCGCCCCCGGATAGGGAGTGAGGATAGCGATGCGCGGCCCAGCGCAGCCCCATCCGGTCCAGCAGCTCCAAAGCCTGAGCCTCGGCTTCCCTGCGAGGGATCCGGCGCACGTGCACGGGGGCCTCAATGAGGTTGCCCAGGACGTTGAGATGGGGGAAGAGGTAAAGATGCTGAAAGATCATGCCCACATGCCGCCGCCACCGCTCCCGCCGACGGCGCCAGAGCGGTTCCGAAAGGCCGCCCTCTAGGCGCAGGTCCTCCCAGGCGATCCAACCCGATTGAAAACGCTCCAACCCCACAAGACACCGCAGAAGGGTCGTTTTGCCGCTGCCGGAGGTGCCTATGATCCCCAGCACCGTGCCCGCGGGCACCTCAAAGCTTACGCCGCGCAAAATGGGGCGAGGGCCAATCCATTTCTCCAGAACATGCACCCGCATCATGCCCGCACTTCCTCCCCGTGTGGGATTTCCCGAGCCCGCTCCCGCTGCAGGCGCGCCTCAAGCCGACGTGCCAAGCGCGCCAGCGGCAAACTCATGGCCAGATATAGGCCTGAAGTGATGGCGCCCAGCAACAAGAATTGCTGCGAGGCGTTGGCTAGCTCCCTGTAGGCCGTGGCGAGCTCCCAAACGGAAATCGCAAAGGCCACGGAGGTGTCCTTAAAAAGGGCCACAAAATCGTTCGTCATAGGCGGCAGCGCAACCCGAAAAGCCTGTGGCAGGATGACCCTTCGGAAGGCCAGCGCGCGCCCCATGCCAAGGGCGTAGGCTACCTCCCATTGGCCGCGTGGCACAGCCGCAAAGGCGGCCCGATAGACCTGCGATTCATAAGCCGCATAGTTGAGCCCCAGCCCGACGAGGGCCGTCAGCCATCCAGGTAACACAATACCCAGCTTGGGCAGGCCGAAGTAAAGGAACAACAGCTGCACCAGAACCGGCGTGCCCCGGAAAAACTCAATGTAGCCCGTGCAGAGGGCGCGCACCCCTGGCGGGCCCCGCTCCTGACCCAAGGCCAGCGGAATGCCCAATAGAAGGGCCACGCCCATGGCGCCGAAGGCCAACGCCACCGTTACGGCGGCCGCGCGCAGTAGCCGCCAAAGCGCCTCGCCCCAGTTGAACTCGGAGGCGGCCATGTCGTAGCGTGCCTCCCCTTGGGCAAGCTGAGCCTGAAGCTCATCCCATAGATTCCATTTGCGCAGGATGCGCTCCATGGTGCCGTTTCGAAGCAACGTGTCGATGGCCGCATCGATCTGCGCCTTTAGCTCCCTGTCATCTTTACGCAGTCCCACCACGTAGGCGCTCACGTAGAAGGGCTCACCGGCGGGCTTCAGGTTCGGATTAGGGAAAGCGTAATACTGCGCGATGGGCAGATCCATAAGCACTGCATCCACGCGGCCCAACTCCAAATCGCGATACGCCACCGGGGGGTCCGCGTAGGCCTTGTAGCGGATCCCTTCGCGGGCCAACAGACGACTAGAGGTGGTGTTGACGAGCGTGCCTACGAGTTTGTCCCGGCAGTCCGCCAGGGTGCGAATCCGGTTCTCTTGGCGGCGCACCACGAGCTGCTGCCGAAACAGGTAATACGGTTTGCTGAACAGGATATGTTTGGCCCGGTCTGTGGTGGGCTCCAGACCGTTGACGATGATGTCGAATTCACCCCGCTCCAGCGCCGAGACGATCGTTTCCCAGTCCGTCGGCACCATCACGGGCCGGCGGCCCAGAACGGCCGCCAGGGCTTCAACGAACTCTTTCTCGAAACCAACGTAGCGATCGGGATTCTGAGGGTCGACGAAGACGTGCGGAGCTCCCCCACTGGGGTCCGCTCCCCAGCGGAGTACCGGCTGAGCGCAAACCGCCGTCGCGCGCAGCGCCCCTACCAGAAGGGCCGCAGCGAGCAAACCGTGACTTCGTCGCGCCAACGCATATGACCCCTATTCAGCGGATGGCGTAAAAATCTGCCCCAGGCGCCTTCCAGGCAAGCGCTCGCTGTACGTCGTTTCGCCCCATCAAGATCCCAGATGTCACCACAATGTTACCGAATGGCGTTCCCCGGGAGCCAACGGCCGCAAGCGTGTGGCCGTATCTTGCGAGCGTGTGTGCCTCCTAGCACAGGAGACCGGTTATGCCCGATCGTCTCTCAGGGGGTATAATGGTCCCCCTGCTCATCGTTGCGATAAGCTGTGCCCCCACGCGTCCGCCCACCCCTCCGGGGAACTCGGCTGGGGCTAGGCCTGTTTCGGCGCCGAGCCCTAGTCCGTCCGCTTCAGCGCAGCCCTCGGCGTCAGGCCGCTCCCCGCAGGCTCCGACCGGCCCCCGTCCCTATGGACAAGTGATTCCCCGCGAGGCGCGTACAGACCGCGGGCTATTCGACGTGCATCAGCTCGGCTCACGCTACTACTACGAAATCCCCGATAGCCTGCTGGGCCGTGAGATGCTCTGGGTCACGCGTATCGCCCGCACAGCCGCCGGTGTGGGCTATGGAGGCGAGGAACTCAACCGCCAGGTTGTGCGCTGGGAGCGCTTCGGCGACAAAGTACTGCTGCGCACGGTCTCCTATCAGAACGTGGCGGCCGACTCGCTGCCCATATACCGAGCCGTGCGCAACTCAAACTTCGAGCCCATCATACGAGCCTTTGACGTCCAGGCTATCGGACGGGATTCGGCCTCAGTCGTGATCGAGGTCACGGAGCTATTTACGCGCGACGTGCCCGTCTTGGGCCTGGATCGGGCCCGTCGGGAGCGCTTTCGGGTCACGCGCCTGGATGAGTCCCGGACGCTGCTGGTTTACATCCATAGCTACCCGCTCAACATTGAGGCGCGCAACTTGCTCACCTACGAGGCCCAGGAGCCCCCTTCGCAGGCCTCAACGCGCACGATCACGCTAGAGACCCATCATTCCATGATCCTGCTACCCCGAGAACCCATGATGCCCCGCCTGTACGACGAGCGAGTGGGATTCTTCCGCATCGAGCAGGTGGACTACGGGCGAGATGAGCAACGCGCCGCTACCCGGCGCTATATCGTGCGTTGGCGCCTGGAGCCGAAAGACCCAGTAGCCTTCGCGCGCGGCGAACTGGTGGAGCCCAAAAAACCCATCGTCTACTACATAGATCCCGCCACACCGACAAAGTGGCGCAAATACCTCAAACAAGGCGTCGAGGACTGGAACAAGGCCTTCGAGGCGGCGGGCTTCAAGGGGGCGATCCTGGCCAAGGACCCCCCAAGTCCGGAGGAAGACCCGGAGTTCAATCCCGAAGACGTGCGCTACTCCGTGATCCGATATTTCGCTTCCGAGATTCAGAACGCATACGGGCCCAACGTACACGACCCTCGCTCAGGGGAGATTCTGGAGGCCGATATCGGTTGGTACCACAATGTGATGAACCTGCTTCGGAATTGGTACTTCGTGCAGACGGCCGCGGTTAACCCCCTGGCGCGGGCGGTGCAGTTCGATGAGGAGACCATGGGCCAGCTCATCCGGTTCGTGGCGGCCCACGAGGTGGGGCATACGCTGGGACTGCCCCATAACATGAAGGCCAGCGCCGCATATCCCGTCGATTCCCTGCGTTCGGCCACGTTCACCTGTCGGATGGGCACAGCGCCCTCGATCATGGACTATGCACGCTTTAATTACGTAGCCCAACCCGGCGATGGGGCTTGTCTGATGCCGCAAATCGGACCGTACGACATCTACGCCATCCGCTGGGGATACAGACCTATTCCGGGCGCGCGCACTCCAGATGACGAAAAGCCTGTTCTGGACCAGTGGATTCGAGAACGCGAACATGACCCCATGTACCGCTTCGGGGATCCCAGCTCAGTCGACCCCAGCTCCCAGACCGAAGACCTGGGCGATGACGGGGTGCGAGCCGGCGAGTACGGGATCGCCAACTTAAAGCGCATCATGCCTAACTTGATCGCCTGGACCGCCGCACCTGGAAAGGATTACGCCGATCTGCGCGAACTCTATGGCCAAATCCTAGCGCAATGGAACCGCTACATGGGCCATGTGGTGACGATCATCGGAGGTGTTTATCGAACCCGCAAAAGCTACGACCAAGAGGGGGTGGTCTACGAGCCGGTGCCCCGTGATCGACAGCGCGCGGCCATGGCGTTCCTCCAGCGCCACGCCTTTCAAAGCCCTCACTGGATGTTGCAGCCCGATATCTTACGCCGCATCGAGGCGGCTGGGGCCGTAGAGCGCGTGCGCGCCCTGCAGGTGGGCGTGTTGGACCGGCTTCTGGATCCCGCCCGCATGGCGCGATTAATCGAAGCCGAAGCGCTGCGTGATGGCCCCTCCCCCCCGTATAGACTCGAGGAAATGCTTCAAGAGCTGCGCCTGGGGCTATGGGCCGAACTAGCGACCGGAGACGCCATCGATCCCTTCCGCCGCAACCTGCAGCGAGGGTACCTGGCCCGAATAGCCTCTCTCATGACCCAGGAACCCCCCAGCCCGTCGAGCTCCGGAGGAGCTCCAGCCGAGACGACCGCCGTAAACGTGGCGCAGTCCGACATCCGTCCGTATCTGCGAGGGGAACTGCAGGCGCTGCAGCGTCAGGTCCGCTCCGCGCTTGGTCGGGTGCGCGATCGGAGCACGCGCTTGCATTTGGAAGACGCTCTGGATCGCATTGAGCGCATCTTGCGTCCCCCCTCATAGCCCGGAAGCCCGTGAAGAAAGCCGGCTCGAGGCCGGCTTTCTTCGCTTTCCGGATCCAGGATCTTTCCCAATCTCGACAAACCGGGTTAGGCGATTAGCGCCTGCGCACATACGTATGCACAAAACAGTCGGCGCACACATCGGCCAGGTAAAGCGTATCGCCTCTGCCCCAGCGGATGAGCTGCTCCGGCAAAAATAAGTCCTCGTATACGAGCACATCGCCGGGCTCTGGCTGCAGCAGGGTGCGTTTGCGCTCGATGCGATACCGCAACACGGTAACCAGCTTTCCGGAACGCCAAACCTCTAGCTTGTGGGAATAAAAGACCAGCTCTTGGTTGTAGCCCTCGCTTTGGGGCGTGCGCCGCAGCCCCGCAAGCCCGCCCGTGGATTCGACCCACTGCCATCTGCCCTCAAGCCTGCGCTCCAGGGGCCCAACCGTCGCACAGCCCGCCAATAGAGCCAGCCCCAGGAGGGCGCCGGTGTATCTACGCATCGCCGGTTCTCCCTAGCGAGATCGCAGTCTTTCGTATACGATCCGAGCGGCCTCCGAGACGGCCAGATTCCCCTTGTTGTCGATCGTCCAGCGCGGATCCGAGACGCGGTCTGTCATCACGGCGTAGACGATCGTATCGCGAGGCGTGAAGATGATGCCCACATCCGAACGGGCTGTGCTGATGGCCCCGGTCTTGTGCGCAATCTTCAAGGAATCGGCCTCCACAGGCAAATACCGGGGCGCCAGTTCGGTCCACTGCTGCCGCAGCAGGATCTCGATCATGGCCCGGGAGGCTTCCGGAGAGATCACCTCTCCCCGGGCGAGCTTGCTCAACAACAGCAGCATCTCGCGCGGCGTGCTCATGCCGATGCCGTAGCGGAGCGCCTGGGGGGTGTTTTTGCGCGTGCGCACGCTGAAGGGCTTGTTGTGCATGGTGGTCTTTTCGAGCCCCAGCGCGCGCAGCGTGCGGTTTACCGAATCCAGTCGGGCCTCATGATGCGGGCCCAGCTTGTCGAAAACAAGGTTTGTGGCCGTATTGTCGCTCAGGATGATCATCAACACAGCCGCATCCTCAAGCGACAGCATTCGGGGCACGGAAAGGTACCTCAGCACCCCGCTTCCAGGGTAAAGGCGGCTAGAATCCAAAAGCACCGTATCGCGGGGATGCAAATAGCCGCGCGCGTACTGGCGGTAGAGTTCCACGAGAACAGGGAGCTTGATTACGGAGGCGGTGGGAAAGAGCGTATCGGCTTTGTAGTACAGCGTCTGATCCGTGCTCAGGTTGCGTGCCGCCACTCCTAGCGTCAACCCATAGCGGGCCTCTAGCGCGGCGAAAGGATCCGGCTGGGGATGGAAAAGGCCCACCCCCAAGGCGGCGCACAAAAGCCCCATCCATAAGGGGCGCATAGGGCGCTTCGCGATGATGCCGCCTGAAGGTAGCGCTTAAGGCCGGTTTGCGCAACTAGAAGCTGATCGACTCGGCCCGCGCTTGGCTGGACCCGATGCGCACGTTGATCACGCCGGCTCGGTCCTCAGCAAAAGCGCGCTCTAGAGCAGGGCCCAAGTCCTCGGCCCGTTCTACGAACAGCCCCCAGCCGCCCAGGGCCGCCACAAGGCGTTCGTAGCGCACCTCTCCAAGGCGCGTGCCCACGACGCGTTGCGGTCCGTACATGGCCACCTGGCCGCGCAAAATCTGGGTCCAGGCCGCGTCGTTGCCGATGAGGCCGATCACCTTGATGCGCTGCCGAAGCAGCGCCTCAAACTCCATCGCATGCAGACCAAAAGCGCCGTCTCCGTAAAGGACGATCACCTCATGGTCCGGCCGCGCAAGCCGAGCGGCCATCGCATATCCGGGGCCGGCCCCCAGGGTGCCCAGCGGACCGGGATCCAGCCACAGGCCGGGCCCGCGAGGCCGGAGCACCCGCGCGGCGGCCCCCACGAAATCACCCCCGTCCATGACAAGAATAGTGCGCTCCGTAAGGCGCCTGTCCAGCTCGGCGGCCACGCGCAACGGGTTGACGGGTGAAGCCTCCGAGGTGAGCTCGGGCTCTAGGTGCTCCCGGGCGCGCGCTTCGGCCTCCCGAAGCGCGTCCAGCCAAGCGCCGGCAACGCGAAACCCATCCAGAGCGTCCGCCAGATCCCATAGGGCCCAGCCCACATCTCCCACGATGCCCACATCGGGGACGCGGTTCTGCCCGATCGCGGCCCCGTCCAAGTCGATTTGGATGATCCGCACTCCGTCGGCAAGCTTTTGGCCGTATTGCAAGCGAAAATCCAGAGGCGCTCCCGCCAGCAGAAGCACGTCGGCCGCCGAAAGGGCCCGAGAGCGAGACAGGTGAAACAGGGCCGCGTGCTCCGCCCCCAGAGCGCCGCGCGCCATGCCATTTGTGTATACAGGCAGATTCGTACGCTCCACGAGCTCGCGCAGCCCCTCTCGGGCTGAGCTCCACCACCACTGGGCTCCCACTACGAGCACGGGCCGGTGCGCTTGGCGCAGAATCTGGGCCGCCGCGCGCACGGCCTCCGGATCGGGTCTTATCCGCACAGGACGCCAGGCGCTCCAGACGGCCAGCGAGTCGTCGATTTGGTTTAGCAGCACATCCAGCGGCATCTCCAAATACACGGGACCCGGAACCCCACTTGTGGCCACCTGAAAGGCCCGACAGATGTACTCCGGGATCCGGCGCGTTTCGTGCACCCGCCAGGCCGCCTTCGTGATCGGACGCAGCAAGGAGAGGTGATCAAGCTCCTGGAGGGCCCCCATGTCCAGGTGCGTCAACGGAGCCTGTCCGCCTATGAGCAGCATAGGCACCTGCGCCCTATAGGCCGTGGCCACGGCGGTGATGGCGTTCGTAACCCCCGGCCCGGCTGTGACCACGGCCACGCCCGGAATACCCGTCAGGCGCGCCCAGGCATCGGCTGCGTGCGCCGCCGTCTGCTCATGCCGCACGTCCACGACCCGGATTTCTTCATCCAGGCATCCGTCATAGATGGCCTGCACATGCCCCCCACAGAGGGTAAACAGGTGGCTGACCCCGAGCCGCCTGAGGGCTCGTGCAGCGAGCTTGCCTCCGTGTACGTACGGCATGCCGGCTTTCGTCTGATGCAAGGATAAGGAGAAATAACCGCACCCCCGAACCGGAAGTCAAGCCTTGCCCGCGCTGACTCCACTCCCGTAGCTTAAAAAGCGATGACGTTTTACGCGGACTTGCACGTGCACTCCAAGTACTCGCGGGCCACAAGCCGGGACTTGGATCTCGAGCACCTGGCTATGGCGGCGGCCCGCAAAGGGGTACGCGTGCTCGGCACGGGTGATTTTACCCATCCGGCCTGGCGACAAGAGCTACGCCAGAAACTAGAACCCGCCGAGCCGGGCCTGTTCCGGTTGCGATCGGACATAGGCCGCGTTCTGGAAGCCCAAGCGCCCGGCGTATCGGATGTGCGCTTTTTGCTTCAGGTGGAGCTTTCCACCATCTACAAAAAAGACGGCCGGGTGCGTAAGGTACATCATCTGGTTTACGTGCCGGATTGGGAGAGCGCCGAGCGGCTGTGCGCGGCGCTGGCCCGCATCGGCAACCTGGCCGCAGACGGCCGCCCTATTTTGGGGCTGGACAGCCGCGATCTGTTGGAGCTGGTCCTGACCTCTGGCGAGGGGTCCTACCTCATACCCGCCCACATCTGGACCCCCTGGTTCTCCGTTTTCGGCTCGCAATCGGGCTTCGATCGGCTGGAGGAGGCCTACGGAGAGCTGACGGCGCACATCTTCGCCCTGGAAACCGGCCTCTCCTCCGATCCCCCGATGAACTGGCGCTGGTCGGCTCTAGACGGCTACCGGCTGGTGTCGAACTCCGACGCCCACTCCCCTGGCAAAGTGGGACGCGAAGCCTGTCGGTTTGAGACGGAACTGGACTACTTCGCCATCCGACGCGCCCTCCAGACCGGCCAAGGGCACGGGGGTACGGTGGAGTTCTTCCCCGAAGAGGGCAAGTATCACCTAGACGGCCACCGGGCCTGCGGGGTGCGCCTGGAACCGACCCAAACGCGCGCCTTAGAGGGGCGCTGCCCCGCCTGCGGCCGCCCCCTTACGATCGGCGTGCTGCATCGGGTCGAGGAACTGGCGGACCGAACCCGACCGGAGCCGCCTCCGGGGGCGGCCCGCTTTGAGAGCCTAGTGCCCCTGGAAGAGGTGCTGGCCGAACTGCTCGACAGCGCGCCCGCCAGCAGGGCCGTACAAAGATCATACGAGCGCCTGCTTCGAGCCCTGGGGCCGGAGCTCGTGATCCTGCGCGAAGCCCCCTTGGAAGACGTACGCCGCATTGGCCCCCCGTTGCTCGACGAGGCCCTTAATCGGATGCGAAACGGCCGCGTGCTGCGAGAGCCCGGCTTTGACGGCCAATACGGGGTCATTCGGCTGTTTCGGCCTGAGGAACGAGCCCAACTGCAAGGGGGTGTCCTGTTCGCCTTTTCGAAGCCCACGGAGCGCTTGCCTGGCCCTGTGGCGCGGCCTCAGAAGGACGCCTCGGAAGCCCAACCCGAGTCCCAGGAGCCCGAGGCCCAGGTTTCGGAGCTGGATCCTGAGCAAGCACGCATCCTATCGGCCTCTTGCCGCGCCCTGCTCGTGGAGGCCGGTCCGGGCACGGGCAAGACGCGCCTGCTAACGCACTGGATTGCGCGCCTCATACAAACCGAGGGCATCGCGGCGGAGGCCTGCGTGGCGATCACCTTCACCCGCCGGGCTGCCGAAGAGCTGCGGCGGCGCCTGTCGGCCATCCTTGAGGACGGGCACCGCGTAACGACCACCACCTTTCACGGACTTGCCCTGATCGTGCTCGACCGGTTTGCGGAGCACGCCGGCCTCAAACGTCCCATTCGGGTGGCGACCGAGGCCGAACGACTTCAGGCCGCCGTGGAGGTGTTTCGGGAAAACCAGGTCCGGGCTCGCATCCGGCTGCGGAAGGCCGCCAGGGCCGACGTCCTGCGCTGGCGGGCGCGGCTTTGGGAGCAGGGTTTGCTAGATGTCGAGGAGCTCCTGGAGCGCGCCATCCGGCTTCTGGAAACCGACTCGGCGGTGCGGGCCTGCGTGCAGGCCACCTACTGGGCGGTGGCCGTGGACGAATACCAGGACCTGGATCCGGAGCAATACCGATTTTTGCGCGCCCTCGTGGGGCCTAAGACGCGGCTGCTGGCCATCGGCGATCCGGATCAGGCCATCTACGGCTTTCGCGGTGGGGATGTGCGCTTCTTTGCGCAGTTTTTACAAGACTTTCCGGGGGCTTTAAGCGCGGAGCTTGGGCGCAACTACCGCAACAGCGCCCCTATTTTGGCCTGCGCCCTGCAGGTGGTGGCCCCCGTTTCGCTGCGGCCTCGTAGAGTCCTCCAAGCCGTCCGCGGCTCCGGACCGCCGGTTTGGATACGCGGCTTTCCAAACGAGACGGCCGAAGCGGCCTGGGTAGCGCGCGAGATCGAGCGCCGCGTTGGCGGTGTGCGGCTTGAGGCCGTGCCTCAGGCCGAAAAGATGCCCGCGGCCCAAGAAAGCTTTGGCGATTTCGCCGTGCTTTACCGCACAGAAGCGCAAGCCGAACCGCTTGAGGAGGCCTTGGCGCGGGCGGGCATTCCGTATCAGAAGCGTACGCACCGCCCCGTAGCGGAGCATCCCGTGGTAAGGGCGCTCATGGACGCGCTTGGCGCCGCAGGCGGCCCCCTACTGCAAAGGCTTTGCGATTTGGAGCAAACCCTCCCCGTGGATCCGGAGCGCATGTTGTGGCTGGAGCGCCTCAAACAGCTAGCCCGGGAGCGCGGAGAGGAGGACTTCTGGAACGCGCTTGCGCTGAGCACGGAGGTGGACTTTTGGGATAGACGGGCCGACCGGGTCTCGCTGCTTACGCTGCATGCGGCCAAGGGCCTGGAATTTCGCACCGTGTTCCTGATCGGTTGTGAAGAGGGGCTCCTGCCCCTGCGCTTCGGCTCCGACGAACCGGCCTCAGCGGAGGCCGAAGAGCGCAGGCTCTTTTTCGTGGGCCTGACGCGAGCTCGGGATCAGGTGCTGATCAGCTACGCGCACAGCCGCCTCCATCGGGGTCAACGCATCCGCACGGGTCCCTCCTCCTTCCTGCGGGAACTACCGGCGGAACATGCGCGCTGGGAGCGCTTCGAGACGCGGCCGGGGGAGCTTGGGGGACGACAGCTCAAGCTGTTTTAGGTCCGTTCATCCAGCTTCCACGCCTCCGCCCAGGCTTCGGTGTAAAAGCGCAGATACCGATGCCGGGGCCATCGCAGAAGTCGGCTTACGGCCGCATGCAGCAGGCTGGGCAACCCGATCACGCACAGGTACAGGGGGCCCAGAGCGCGACTTTGGCGCAGATGCCCGTATTCGTGCGCAAGCAGCCGCTTGGCGCACCCGGCGCGCAGCAGAATGAGCCTGCCGGGCGTAAGCCCCCAGCAGGAGCGGCCAGCGGGCACCTCGAGCACCCAAGCGGCGCGATACCGATACAAGAGCGCCCTCCGGCCCCAGAGGCAGCGCACAACGGACAACAACAATAGCGAGCAGAGCGTATTCGGAAGCTCCCAGGTCCAGAGCCCCAAGATCGAGATCAGGTTTTTGCAAGATACCTTCACGGGTTCTGAAACGTCCGCATCCGGGGCTTGGGATCCGCGCTTTTGCGAGGCGACGCGAAGGCGCGTATGTTTGGCCTGTCGTCCGCGGCAAGAAGGGGGTGCCCCTCTGTGCAGGATTGGATCTGGTTCGGAATCTTGCTGGGGCTGAATCTGCTCTTTGTCGGGCTGGGCGAGCTAGCGTACCGCCTGCGCTGGCTCAGCCCTGGGCTGGCGCGTAAACTCGTGCATGCGCTTGTAGGCGTAGCCGCGGCCCTTACGCCTTTTGTGGTTGAGGGCGTGGAGGCGCTGTTCGCACTCGGGGCGGTGTTTCTCCTTCTCAACGGGATCAGCCGATTGCGGGGCTGGCTGCCCGGCATGCACGCGGCCGAATCCGGCTGGGGCACGGTGCTTTTCGTTTTGGGCTATGGCATCACGCTGGCGCTCTGCTGGGCGCTGTGGCCTGAGCTGCGCTACCTGTTTACGATCTCCATGCTTGTTCTGGCCCTGGCTGATCCAGCCGCGGCGGTGCTAGGAGGCGTCGTAAAGCCAGTCCGAAGGTGGATCGGCGATAAAACCCTAGCCGGCTCAGCCGCCGTATTCGGGGTCAGCCTGTTTGTGATCGGAGCCGGCCTTGCGTGGCTTCGGTCTCTGGATCGCCTCTATTGGCCCGACTGGATGCTCGCCGTGGCCGCCCTCGTGGGGGCCGGGGTGGCCACAGCGGCCGAGGCGCTCTGCGGTCGGGGCTGGGATAACGTCGCGGTTCCGGTCTCCGTGACCGCCGTGCTGGGTTGGATGGCCCTCTCGGAGCCGCTCTACAGCCTGCGCTTGGCGCTGGGGTTCGGCATTGGCCTGGCGTTTGTCGGGATCTCCTGGCGCGCAGGAGCCCTGTCGAGCTCAGGTGCGGCGCTGACCCTGCTTATGGCCGTCACCTTCTTCGGTCTAGGGGGCTGGGCCTGGAGCGTGCCCGTGATCGTGTTCTTTGTGCTCTCTAGCCTTTGGAGCCGATTGGGGCAGGCCGAAAAAGCGTCCCTGAGCTTGATCTTCGAAAAAGACCACCGCCGGGACGCCGGCCAAGTGCTGGCCAACGGCGGGGTAGCCTGGCTTTGCACCCTGCTGGGCGCCTGGAGCGCCGATCCCCTCTGGTACGCCGCTTACCTGGGCAGTTTGGCCGCCGTGACGGCCGATACGTGGGCGACGGAGTGGGGTACGATCGTGCGCTTGGGCCCCACGTGGCTTATCACAAATGGCCGCCCTTGTCCGCCGGGCACCTCTGGGGGGGTGTCCGCAGCCGGCACGTTGGCGGCCGCAGCCGGGGCGGGCGCGATCTGGGCCTCTACGTGGCTAGCTGACTCGGCCTTCCTGGAATCCTGGGGGGCTATAGAGGCGCTTGGGGGCCTTCTTGTAGCCGGGCTTACCGGAAGCTTTTTGGATAGCCTCCTGGGCGCGCTCCTACAAGCGCGCTTCACTTGCCCGGTCTGCGGCGTGCTCACCGAGCGCGCCCTCCACTGCGGGCAGCCCGCCGTATGCGTAAGCGGTCTGCGCTGGGTGCGCAACGACCTCGTAAACGGCGCGGCCGCAACGGGAGGAGCGCTCATGGCCATGGCCTGGTGGACCCTCACCGGCCCGGGATCCTGAAGACGACGTTGCGTTAGAGCCGGAGCGGGCTCATTTTGCATCGTTTAGCGAAGGGGGCTTCTCGGATGTGGTACCGCCAACTGCACTGGCAGATCATCCTCGGACTCACCTTGGGCGTGCTCTTCGGGCTGCTTACGAGCGCCTTCGGATGGGCGGGGTTCGCCAAGGACTGGATCAAGCCCTGGGGTACGATCTTCGTCAACCTACTTAAACTCGTGGCCGTACCCCTGGTGCTGGCTTCCCTGATCACGGGCGTCGCCAGCCTATCGGACCTGACAAAGCTTTCGCGCATTGGGGGCAAGACGATCGGACTCTACATCGGCACCACGGTCTTGGCCATCACACTGGGCCTGCTGCTCGTCAACGTGCTTCGGCCCGGACAGGGTTTGCCGGCGGAAATGCGGCAAGAGCTCATGAAGAGCTACGCGGCCAACGTCGAACAGTCCGCGCAGCGCGCCCAAGAGGTACAACAGACCAGCCCCCTACAGCCGATCGTGGACATCGTGCCCGAAAACCTGCTGCGCGCAGCCTCCGACAACCGAAACATGCTCCAGATCGTCTTCGTGGCCCTGCTGCTCGGGATCGGCCTCATCGGCATCGAACGGAGCAAGGCCGAGCCGGTCCGGGCCTTTTTCGCCGGCCTAAATGAGGTGATCATCCGCCTCGTGGAGCTCATCATGCGCATGGCGCCTCTGGGGGTTTTCGCCCTGATCACGGGGGTGATCGCGGACCTGGCCGGAGACAACCCCTCCCGAGCCTTGGAGCTGCTGCGCGCCTTAGCCTGGTATGGGCTGACCGTGCTGGTGGGGTTGCTTCTGCACACTTTTGGCACCTACGCCCTGCTTGTGCGCGCTCTTACGCCGATCCGGGTGGGCTACTTTTACAAGGCCTTCCGACCAGCGCAGCTCGTGGCCTTCTCCACGAGCTCCAGCGCGGCCACTTTGCCCGTGACCATGGAGCGCTGCGAGCGCGGACTGGGGGTTTCCAAGGAGATCTCCAGCTTCACCTTGCCCCTGGGGGCCACGATCAACATGGACGGCACGGCCTTGTACCAATCCGTGGCGGCGGTCTTTATCGCGCAGGTTCTAGGTCTGAACCTGGGCCTGCAGGATCAGCTTATGATCGTGCTCACGGCCACGCTGGCCTCGATCGGCGCCGCCGCTGTGCCCGGGGCGGGCGTGATCATGCTCGTGATCATCCTGCAGGCGATTCATGTACCCGTTGAGGGGATCGCGCTTATCCTGGGCATAGATCGGATCCTGGATATGTGCCGAACGGTCACCAACGTCACAGGCGATGCGACGGTGACCTGCGTTGTGGCACACTCGGAGGGCAAATTACAACCCGTTGTGCGCGAAGAGGCCGTCTCTACGTCATGAGGTCCCCTTCCCTTAGCGCCCGAATCGGCATCGGACTCCTTTCGGGGTTGCTGCTGGGAATCCTGGCGAGCTTGGGGGGGTGGACGGAGCTTGTGCGGTTGTGGGTGTTACCGTGGGGGACGCTCTTCCTAAACGGCCTAAAGCTTGTGGCCGCGCCTCTGATTGTCTGCTCCGTTCTCAGTAGCTTCGCCTCCAGCGCAGGCTGGCCGCGTTTCGGGGTGAGGGTTGTTTTGGGATTTCTTGCGAGCACCGCAACCGCCGTGACCCTGGGGCTCACCCTATGCGCCCTCTGGGGACCGGGCCGGGATCTGGATCCCACGGCCCGCCAGGCGCTTTTGGATCGGTATGGTGGGGAAGCCCAGCAAAGGGCCGAACAGGGGCGGGCCGACCGCGAACAGAGCTTCGTTGAGGCGATCGCCCACATGGTACCCGATAACTTCGCGGCTGCCCTCTCAGACAACCGGGCTATGCTGGAGCTTGTGGTGGCCGTCCTAGTCTTTGGACTTGCCCTTTCGACTGTACCCCGGAGGCACACCGAAAACCTGCGGGCTTTCTTAGAGGGGCTAGAGGCCCTGCTGTTGAAACTTGTGCAGCTTCTGCTGCACGTGGCTCCCCTGGGCGTGCTCGCCCTTATGGCCGCGCTTGTGGTCGATGTGGCGGGATCCAGCCTCAACCGACTGCTTGCGCTGTTAAAGGCCCTCGCTGGCTATGCGGGGGTGCTGGCGTTTGGCTTTGCCGGTATGCTCGTGCTGTATGCGCTTGCGCTCACCATAGGCTCTCCGCTCGGATGGCGGCGCTTCTGGCGCGCCTTTCGTCCGGCGATGCTTGTGGCGTTCTCGACGAGCTCTAGCGCCGCCACCCTACCCGTGACCCTGGAACGCTGCGAGCGCGAGCTTATGATCCCGCAGCCCATTAGCCGCTTCGCTTTGCCCTTGGGGGCCACGATGCACATGGACGGAACGGCCCTGTATCAGGCCGTAGCGGCGCTCTTCATCGCGCAGGTCCTAGGCGCAGAGCTTGGGCTGGCTGACTATTTGCGCCTGGGGCTTCTGGTGCTGCTCATCTCCGTTGGCACGGCCCCTGTTCCCGGCGCTGGAGTGGTTATGCTTGTGCTCGTTTTGGAGTACCTGGACCTGCCGAGCGAATCTGTGGCCCTTATTCTGGGGATAGACCGGCTCGTCAACATGTGCCGAACCGTGCTCAACGTAACCGGAGATGCCGTCGTGGCCACACTGGTGGCCTTTCCACGTCGATCCGCCGACTAGCTTTCCCCCCGTACCGCCCGTGGGAAAACCCGGGCAGAGGCGCTTTGCTCTAAAAGGGCAGCCCGTCGTCCTCTTCCACAGAAAAATCGGTCGGCGGCTCAGACGGAAACGAGCCCGTGCGGCCCACTTCTCCTGCCTCGGAGGGGCTTTCACGGGAATCGAGCAGGATCAACTCGCGGGCGCGGATTTCGGTTGCGTAACGCCGGTTTCCGGCCTGATCCTCCCAGGAGCGGGTCTGTAGGCTGCCCTCGATAAATACCTTACGCCCCTTGCGCAGATACTCGGCTGCGATCTCAGCCTGCCGGCCCCACAAGACCACCGAGTGCCATTCGGTGCGCTCCTGCAGCTGCCCGCTGCTGTCTTTAAAGACCTCGTTGGTGGCCACGCGGATCGTACAGACCGCCGTGCCCTGAGGGGTATAGCGCAGCTCGGGATCGGCCCCCAAGTTGCCGATGATCATCACCTTATTTAAGCTTCGGGGCATGGCTCATGCCTCCTTTCCGGTACGCAATATCGCAGAACGGTCCAAGAAGCTCAACACGTAGCGCCCCGGCTTTTGGGATAGAACCCTAACCGGAACGGGCTGCGCGTCGAATACAGTCCACGGCGGCAGGGTTTTCGAGCGCGCTCAAGTCACCCGGATCCTGACCCAGCCAGGCGGCCCGGATCACACGGCGCAGGATCTTGGCATTGCGCGTTCGGGGTAGGTCTTCTACAAAGACCACGCGCTCCGGCTTAAGGGCCCGTCCCAAGGCGGCGGCTACGCGCTCGGCTACGGCCGCCTGTAGGGCTTGGCTCGGCTCCCAACCGGGACGCAAGACGGCAAAAAGCAGTACGGCTTCGCCCTTTACGGGATGAGGTACCCCGATGGCCGCCGCCTCGCGCACGGCCGGATGCGAGACGGCCGCGGATTCAAGCTCAGCCGGACCTATGCGCTTGCCCGCTACTTTGAGCGTATCATCGGAGCGGCCCAAGATAAACCAGTGGCCCTCTGTGTCTTGTAGGGCCCAATCGCCGTGCACCCAAAAGCCACCAAACCGCTGCCAGTAGGTCTTGAGGTACCGCTCCGGATCGCGCCAAAAGCCCCGGGTCATGCCAGGCCACGGGGTGCGCACGGCCAGCTCACCTACCTCGCCTACAACGGGACGGCCGGAGGCGTTCAGAACCACGGCATCCATACCCGGAACCGCGGTGTTAAAGCCCGTGGCCTTGATGGGCCGCGCGATGACGCAGCCCAAAATCCCCCCCGATACCTCCGTGCCGCCGGAGTAGTTGATAATGGGCCGCCTGCTCTGGCCCACCGCCTCAAAAAGCCACCGGTACGGATCCGGATTCCACGGCTCACCCGTGGACCCCAGCAGCCTCAGGCTCTCAAGTTGCGGAGGGAGAACGCCGCGGGCCATGAGCGCGCGCACTAGCGTAGGGGAAAGCCCCAGATGCGTAATCCGGTGTCGCTCCACAAGCCTCCAGAGCCGATCCGCTCCGGGCCAGTCGGGAGCCCCTTCGTAGAGCACCGCCGTGCCGCCTAGGAGCAAAGCCCCCCAGATGAGCCACGGCCCCATCATCCAGCCCAGATCTGTCACCCACAGCATGCGCTCCCCGGAACGCAGATCAAAAAGCAAGGCCATGTCCAGGGCGGCCTTGAGGGGAAAGCCTCCGTGCACGTGCACGCAGGCCTTGGGCCGACCTGTGGTGCCGGAGGTGTACAGCAGCATGCAGGGCGTCTCCGCCTCCACCGAGGCCCAGATGGCGGCCGTGGACGGCCCCTCGAGGGCCTCCCAAGGGCTTTCGTGGGGCTCCAAGGGTCGATCGGGCTCCAGAACGAGCACCTGCGGCTTGGGGTGCAGGCCCCGAACAGCCTCCCGGGCTACGGCGAGCAAGTCCACGCTGACCCCTCTTCGGCTTGTGCGGCAGGCCACCACAAGCCAGCGCGCCTCGGCATCCGCAAGCCGAGCGCGCACGGCCTCCGGACCAAAGCCGGAAAACAAGGGCACGGCCACCCCCCCTAGGCCCGCAACGGCCAGCAGCGCCACCACGGCCTCAGGCCGCATAGGCATGAGCAGGCCCACCCGGTCGCCGGCCGCAAAACCCCGCTGGGCCCAGCCGCTCATGAGGCGCTTTACGCGCGCGGCCAGCTCGTCGTATGTCCACTGCCCCCCGAGGCCGTCCTCGCGCTCCCAGAGGAGCGCCGGTCGATCGGCTGCCCCCCCCTCGGCCCAACGCAGGGCATTGTGGGCCGCGTTCAGGCGCCCTCCCACGAAGAAACGCGCCCATGCGGGACCTGCGGAAAGGTCCCAGAAGCGCTCATAGGGTCGCTCCCAGCACAGCCCGATCAAATCCAAAAAGGCCGCCCAGAAACGGTCCGGCTCCTCGAGGCTTCGCCGATACAGCCCCTCATAGTCGGCCTCGCCCATGTGGGCGCAGAGCCGCTCTAGCCAGGAACCATGCCAGTAGGCTTCACTGGGGTACCAAATGGGCTCCATCGGTCCTATCCGGTTTGCATGGCCTCCCAACGAGCGCGCAATCGGGGCTCAAGCAGATCGCGCCACGCTTCGCCCAGCAATACGCAAGCGAACAACACGGAGAACAGACAAAGGCCCGGGAAAAAGGCCAGCCACCAGGCAAACGAGGCCGCGCGCGCCTCCGCTAGCAGCCGCCCCCAGGTGAGCACGTGCGCGGGCACGCCCAGGCCCAGAAAGCTCAAAGCGGACTCGATCAGGATGGCGTTGGCGGCCCCGAAGGAGAGCGCCACCAACGCCGGCCCGAGGGCGTTGGGCAACGCATGGCGCCATAAGATACGTCCTTCGGAAATCCCCACGCTGCGAGCGGCCAATATGTATTCCAAGGCGCGCACGCGCAGGAGCTCCGCCCTCAGATATCGGGCCACGGACGTCCAGGTGATCAAGCCCACAAGAAGCACAACCGTGCCCACGCCGGAAGGAAGAACCGCCAACAGGGCCAGCGCCAGCAGCAGACGCGGCACGCTTAGCTCCAGCTCAAGCAACCGCAGCACCAAGCTATCCAGGGGCAAGCGGACGCGCCGACTTGCCCAACGCACGCGACGCATCAGCGCCCAGAGCGCGCCCGCCCCCGAGAGCGCCCACAGAAGCAGCACACCCGCCCACGTCCATCCGGAGGCGTATGGCCCCATGTGGAGCGCGGCCCACAGCAGCCAGCCCCCCCAAAGCCCTCCTACGAGCAAGTGGGCGCGCCGCAGGCGGGCCTCGTTTCCCCAAAATCCGGCTAACGCGCCCAGAAGCCCGCCCAGCACGGCGGCCAACACCGTGGCCAAAAGCCCGATGGCGAGGCTAAGGCGGGCCCCATGCAGAATCGCCGCCAGCACATCCCGCCCCAGCTGATCGGTCCCCAGCCAGTGCCGACGCCGCAGCCCTAAACCAACCTGCGGGTCCAGGGGGCTTGCGAAGGCGTGCGCGAAGTCCATAGAGCTCGGCCCGTAGGGCACAAGCGGCCACAGCGCCCACTCCCAGGGGACCTGTTCACCGCTTAAGGCGGCCATGGACTCTGGCCAGCGCATCCACCCCCAGCGAACCAGGTGCTGCTCCAGAGCGGGCAACCGGTAGCGCCCCTCGTAGCGCGCTATGATGGGCCAAGAGCCCGCCAGCAGATCGGCCAGCAGGGCCAGCAGGGCCCAAAAGCCCAAGATGATCAGGCCCGTTCGGCCTAGCGGATGCGCCCAGAGCGCGCGCACCAGATCAGCGCCTCCCCTCCAGCCGGATGCGCGGATCGGCCCACGCGTACAGCAGATCCGTCAGAAGCAGGCTGAGCACGGTCATCACACCGCCCAGCAGCATGACCGCGAGCACCACCGGGTAGTCGCGCGCCAGGATCGCCTCGTAAGCGGCCTGCCCCATGCCGGGTATGGAGAAGACCGTCTCCACGATTACGCTTCCGCTCAGGAAACCCGCAAAAATCCCCCCTAGCCACGTCAGCACAGGTAGCAGAGCGTTGGGCAGGACATGAGCCCAAAGCAGACGGCGCTCCGAAAGCCCCCTTGCGCGCAGGGCGAGCACAAGCTCAGAGGCCATAAGCTCGGCCACGGCGCTCTGCACCTGACGAACCGCGTAGGGAAGGGCGCTGAGCACGTACACGGCCACAGGCAAGGCCAGATGCCAGGCGACGTCAGCCAGACGTCGATACCAAGGCCAATCGGGCCGATGTTCGGGCGAAAAGACCCCTCCGCTCGGAAAAACCCCCAGCGGGCCGCCCGAGGCGAAGAGCATCAACAGCAAAGTAGCGATCCAGAACGAAGGCAGGGCGTACAAAACCAGCAGCGCGACGGTGCCCAGCCGGTCAACTCGGGAAAACCGGCGCATCCCCAGGTACGCGCCGATCCCCACGGCGAGCACTAGCGTAAACAGCAGACTCAGCCCTGAAAGCGCCACCGTCACCGGCAACCGCTCCCGCAGCAGCGCCCACACGGGCCGGCCGTCTCGATAAGAAACGCCCCAGTCCCCGCGCCAAAGCCCGGAGAGCCAACGGTGATATTGATTGTCTGCGCCATGCCAAAAAAGGCGCGGGATCCAGGCGCGCCATCCGCCTTCCCGGCGAGCCCGCCGCACCAGTAGCGCCCGTCGCTCCGGATTCGGCTCCCAGTAAGGGGGATCGGCCCATGTGCCCAGATGCACGTAAAACGGCGGCCGATCCAGCCCCATGCGGGCTCGGTATAGCGCCAACTCGCGCTCTAGCTCAGCCGGGGCGCGTTGGCCCTCCTGCACGAGCCGCTGCAAGGCCGGATCGCCCGGCATGCAAGAGCGCAGGGCAAAGGCCAGCCAGGAAAGGAGCATCAGCAACAGGCCGCCCCCGGCCAGCCTGCGCACCAGATAACGCCCCATAGGCGGATCGCCCTTGTGATCGCCTTGCGCCGGCCCTTGAGACGACCGACGCCAAGTTCAAGCAGAGGACGCATTCCCCCCAAGCCTCGCCGGCGACCTCGCAAACTCAAGGGCACACAGCCAGGCCGAGATGCCGCACATCAAGGAGGCGGCTCCGGGCCGAGGCCGGCCCAAGCTAGCACACCGGAAAACCTTTGGATGAGACGCTATTCCAGCATTACGTCCCCGTATGTTACCATCCGCCCCTGCTCGTCGAAGATGCGCACACGATGTAGCCCCCGCAAAGAGGCCCAGTTCAGGTTTGGGGCCAGCACCGCAAGCGAGAAACGGATTGTATACAGGCCGGGCCCCGCAAACTGCCCGTACCGGAACAGCCGCACCGGACGCCCCTGCAGGTCTGCCGCCCAACCCTCTAACCCCCCAGAGAGGCCACTAAAGGCGAGCACCTCCACAGGTAGCCGCAGGTCCTCTCCGCGCGTAGGGTTGGGATAGGGAGGATGGATAAGCAGGATCCCCCTAAACAGCGGAGCCGTACGCCAATCGTCCAGGTCCTCCTCTAGCACGCGCCCCGTTGGATCGGTGCGGGTAAAGCCGCGAGGGGCCTCCCAGGCCTGCCGCACGAAGGCGTCCTGCGCCGCCTCCCATTGCCCCGTGCAGGCCCCCAGACAGATCCCCAGAGCCGTAAGCGAGAGGAGAATCCTCACGACGCTGAATGGGCAGCAGGTTGAGCCGCCTGGGCCAAGAGCTCCGCCACGTCCAGGACCGGTAGAGAAGCGCCCTGGGCCGCTACTCCGTCGCGCAGCATGGTCATGCAGAACGGGCAGGCGGTGGCCACGACCTCAGCCCCTGTGCGCAGGGCCTCTTCAGCGCGCTCTACGTTGACGCGCTTGCGCCCCGGCTGCTCCTCCATCCACATCTGCGCTCCTCCCGCCCCACAGCAGAAGCCGCGCGACCGAGAGCGCTCCATCTCCACGAGCTCCGCCTGAAGGGCCTCCAAGATCGCCCGCGGCTCCTCGTACAGGCCGTTAGCCCGACCCAGATAACAGGAGTCGTGATAGGTTAGGCGCTTGCCTGAGAAGGCCTCCGCCTGCACCTGCAGCCGGCCTGAGGCCAGAAGCTCCTTCAGGAATTGGCTATGGTGCACCACCTCGTAGTGGCCGCCAAACTGGGGATACTCATGGCGCAGGATGTTGAAGCAGTGCGGGCAGGCCGTAACGATCTTGCGCACCCCGTATCCGTTGAGCGTGGCTACGTTCTCCTGGATGAGCATCTGGGCCAGGTATTCGTTACCCGATCGGCGGGCCGGATCGCCCGTACAGCGTTCCTCTAGGCCCAAGATGGCGAAGCGCACGCCGGCCTGCTTGAGCAGGGCGGCCAAGGCGCGCGTGACGCGCTTGTAGCGATCATCAAAGGAGCCAGCGCAGCCGACCCAAAAGAGCACCTCCGGAACCTCCCCGCGGGCGGCCAGCTCGGCCATCGTGGGAATGTCCAACCCCTCAGCCCAAGAGGCGCGATCCTGCGGGCTAAAGGCCCAGGGAGTATACTTGCTCTCCAGATTGGCGAACATGGTCTGCAGCTGCGCCGGGGCCTCGCCCTGCATCAACACCAGATGCCGTCGCAAATCCACAATCAGCGGCACGTGCTCGATCATCACAGGGCATTCCTGCATACACGCCTGACAGGTCGTGCAGGCCCAGACCTCCTCCGGGCTCACCCAATCGCCCAAGTAAGCCCTCCCGTCCGCCTCGACCTGCCCGTTCAGCAGCCTCTGTTCGAGCCGATCCCGCAAGTCCACGTACAGCTTTCGAGGCGATAGGCGTTTGCCCGTTGTGTTGGCGGGACAGACCGCCGTGCAGCGGCCGCACTCGGTGCACGTCAGGGCGTCCAGAATCTGCTTCCAGCTTACGTCCTCCAGGTCGCGCACGCCGAAGCTGCTCGCGTTCGGATCTTCTAGCTCAAGCTTGCCCAAAACCCCCATGGGCTCCAGGCGCGACAGATACACGTTGGGCAGTGAGGTGATCACGTGCAGGTGCTTGGAGTAGGGCAGGTAATTCAGGAACGCGTACACAAGCAGGATATGCCCCCACCAGGAAAGCTCATACGCCCAGCGCAGCCCCTCCGGAGAAAGGACCGCTAGGTAAGCGGCAAGTAGATGCGAGACCGGTCGAGCGGCCCACGGACGGTCCATGCCGGCGGCCAGCAGCGCCGCGTTTGTGCTCAGCAGCGTGATCATGAGCACCAGGATGAGAAGCAGGATCAAGGTGGCATCTAACCGGCTGGAGGGCTTCATTTCGGCCCCTGAGAACCGACGGGGCTTGACCACGTAGCGACGCCACAGGAAACCCAGACAGGATAGGATCACAGCCGCGGCGAAAAGCTCTTGCGCGGCCGTAAGTAAGGTGTAAAGGGGCCCCAGGAAAGCAAAATGCCCCCCGAAAAGGCCCTCGATCATCACCTCCAGGGTGCCAATCGTGATCACAATAAAACCCCAAAAGACGAGCGCGTGCAGCAACCCGGCGCTCCGAAACCGGAAGAGTTTGCTCTGCCCGATTCCGATCACAAGCAGCCGGCCCAGCCGCTCTAAGGGGCGATCAAAGCGGGAGAAGGGATCCGCCTTGGCGCGCCGCAGCGCGCGCCACAGACGGCGGACGCTGTAAAGAAAAAAGCCTAAAGCGCCTAGGGTGAAGAGAGCAAAAAGCAGATGGCGCATCGTGCACACACCCTGCCGGTTTGACGGGTTCCGATTGCATACAAAGGCCGTGGATGCAGCGCAGGAAAATACATTCGGGCCCGTAGCCGGCGCAAAACCTCCTCCACCCGGCCCGACCTCAGCGCCCCATACCCATCCAGCTGCCTAAACCGGCCGATAAGGCCCCGACCGCGCCGCAAAGGGCGGGGCCGATATCCGGAAACAGGAGCCCCAAAATAGCGGAAACTACCCCCCCGACTACGGCCCCGGTGAACAGGCCGCCTATGCGAGAGACCCCGCCGGGGCCGGACTGGGCCAATAGCGAGCCCACCATGGCCCCGAGCATGCCGCCAATAGAGCAAAAGGAAGCCGTGATCATTATGGCACCAAAAACGGGGATCATGCCCACCTGTCCGACGGAGTATCCCACAACAATCCCGATCGCGGCCCCCGAAACCGCCCCCCCCACGGCTGCCGGAAGCACCGAGACCCCGGTGCGTGCCTCCTCCGGGGTCGGCTCCGATAGTAAAGGCTGTACGCGGTAGCGCTCCGGAGCCGGCGCAGGCGAAGCCCCCGATTCCGGACGGGGACCGGTGGGCAATAGGGAATCAGCGGACGGAATCTCTGAGGAGCCTGACCGTGAAGCGGGATACCCAAAGGTCGGCTGAGAGGCTGGGTTTTCAAGCGCGCTCATCATCATACCACCTCCTCGCTGCTCAGCGGACACCTCCCCTGCTACACGACCGCAACAAGCCTCACCCTTTCCGTCAGTAGTATAGGGATTTTCGCGAAAAACGCAAATCCGCGCCAACAAAAACGGGCGCCGCATCACCCAGGCGCCCGTTTCGCAGCGCTTCTGAAGCTCTTTAAGAGAAGCAGACTACTTGTTGTCGCCCTCGTCGACAACCTCGTAATCGGCGTCCCGCACCTCACCGCCCGAGGAGCCGGATCGCGCCCCGTCGGCCGCACCTCCAGAAGCGCTCGAGGCCCGGTACATCTCCGTTGAGGCCTCCGCCCAGACCTGGTTGAGCTCCGCCATGGCGCGCTCAAGCTCCGAGATGTTGCGGCCCTGATAAGCCTTGCGCAGACGCTCCAGGGCGGCCTCGATCTTGCCCCGGTGAACGGCGCTGAGCTTTTCGCCCAATTCCCGAAGTTGCTTCTCGGTTGAATAGATAAGATTGTCGGCCGCATTCAGCTTCTGGACCTCTTCGAGTTTGCGCCGGTCCTCGGCTGCGCGCTCCTCGGCCTCGCGGCGCATGCGCTCCACTTCCTCCTTGCTCAGGCCCGTCGAGGCCTCGATCCGGATCTTCTGCTCGCGGCCCGTGGCCTTGTCGCGGGCCGAAACGGTCAGAATGCCGTTGGCGTCGATATCAAAGGTGACCTCGATTTGCGGCACGCCGCGCGGAGCTGGCGGAATCCCATCCAGATAGAAGCGGCCCAGGGTGCGGTTGTCGGCCGCCATGGGGCGATTGCCCTGCAGCACATGAATCTCCACGGAGGTCTGATTATCCGTGGCCGTGGAGAAGATCTCCGCACGGCGCGTGGGGATGGTCGTATTGGCCGGAATGAGCACGGTCATCACACCGCCCAAGGTCTCGATGCCCAAGTTGAGCGGGGTCACGTCCAAGAGCAGCACATCGGAGACCTCTCCGGCCAGCACTCCCGCCTGGATGGCGGCTCCTACGGCGACGACCTCATCGGGGTTGATCCCCTTGTGCGGCTTTTTGCCGAAGAACTCCTCAACAACCTGCTGGATCTTCGGAATGCGCGTCGAACCCCCTACGAGGATCACCTCGTCGATATCCTCTCGGCGCAGCTTGGCGTCCCGCAGGGCCTGCTCCATGGGCGGAATCGTGCGCTGGATCAGATCGTCGATAAGCTGCTCCAGCTTCGCCCGCGTGATCTCCATTACCAGGTGCTTGGGACCTTCGGCCGTGGCCGTAATGAAGGGCAGGTTGATCGTCGTCGTGGTCGTGCTGGAAAGCTCGATCTTGGCCCGCTCGCAGGCTTCCTTAAGGCGCTGCAGAGCCATGGGATCTTTGCGTAGGTCGATCCCCTCCTGCCGCTGGAACTCGTCGGCTACATAGTCGATCAGGCGCTGATCGAAGTTGTCTCCGCCCAAGTGGGTGTCGCCGTTAGTGGCCTTGACCTCAAAGACGCCCTCGCCGATCTCCAAAATGGAGATGTCATAGGTACCGCCACCCAGATCGTAGACGGCGATCTTCTCGTTGCGCCCCTTTTTGTCCAGCCCATAGGCCAGAGCGGCGGCTGTGGGCTCGTTAATGATGCGCTTAACCTCTAGGCCCGCGATTTCGCCAGCCTCCTTGGTCGCGCGCCGCTGGGCGTCGTTAAAGTAGGCCGGCACCGTGATCACGGCTTCCGTGACGGGCTGGCCTAGGTATTCCTCAGCGTCCCGCTTAAGCTTCTGCAGAATCATGGCCGAGATCTCTTGCGGCGTATACGTACGGTCCCCAATCCGTACCACGGCCATGTTGTTGGGCCCCGGCACGACCTCATAGGGGACCATTTTGATCTCTTCGGCCACCTCGTCAAAGCGGCGACCCATGAAGCGCTTAATAGAGAAGATCGTATTCTTCGGGTTCGTGATGGCCTGACGCTTGGCAGGGGCGCCCACCAGGCGCTCGCCCGTTTTGGTGAAAGCCACCACAGAGGGCGTGGTGCGGGACCCCTCCGCATTCGGAATCACCACGGGCTCGTTTCCCTCCATGACGGCGATCACGGAGTTCGTCGTACCCAGGTCAATGCCCACGATCTTGCCCATATATCCTCCTCTGTGCTTTTTCAAAAAGTCGAACCGGACTCCATAAGGCCGGGCTTCGTTATCTTCCCCACGTGACGGCACACCCCCCAAGGCCGCCCAGGACTGAAACCTGAGCAGGCTGGAAGCGAGCGCTTATTGAATCGGCACCTCCTTGGGTGCAACACCAGGCCGTAACTTCGGCAGCATGATTTCCAACACACCATGCTCTAACTTAGCCGTAACGGCTGATGCATCCACCTCTTCCGGCAGCGTTAGGGAACGAGAAAAGGACCCATACAGACGCTCAATGCGGTGGTGCGTCTCCCCCTTTTGCTCGCTCTGCTGGCGCTTTTCACCCTGGATGGTAAGCACGTTGTCCTTGAGCATGACCCGGATCTCCTCCTTGCGCACTCCGGGCAGCTCAACCCGGACTATGTACGCGTCCTCGCGCTCCACCAAATCCAAGGCGGGGCTGAGCGTGCCCCGAGCAGATGCCCAAAAAGCCGGGAACCATTCCTCCAGGGTTCGCTGCAGGCGCTCCTGAAGCTGATCCCAATCGCGTACCGGAAGCCCCTTTACCATTTTTTGCCCTCTTCTTTAATACGGCGCAACCTGGGGCCACAACAAGCTTGATGCCAAGCCGTTATCTTCCGCGATTTGACAGGACAGAATCCTGTGCTCTGTCAAGCTGACAGCCATTCGAGACGTTTTGCGCTCCAGATGCGCGGATGGGTATTTTTTTAACCCCTGCACCTTTTCGCTGTGCGCAACGTACCCAACATACTCTCCCTGTCGCGCCTGGTAATGAGCCCGGTCTTCGTCTGCCTGCTGTTGCTTCCGGGGTTTGCGTCGCGGTTGCTGGCGCTTCTGGTGTTTCTGGTGGCCGCGCTCACGGATTGGATCGACGGACGGATCGCGCGCGCCTACCGGGCCCGCTCTCGGCTAGGTCAGTTCTTGGATCCGCTGGCCGACAAAATCCTCACCCTCAGCGCCCTGCTGTGTCTGCCTTTCGTGTATCCGGGCCGCTTTCCCTGGTGGGCAGTCGCTCTGCTTGTTGGACGGGACCTATGGATGACGGCCCTGCGGCTGTGGGGGGAACACCGCAGCCAACCGATCCGCACCTCGGAGCTGGCACGCTGGAAAACGGCCCTGCAGATGCTCTTTTTGGGCTACGTGCTCACCTGGCTAGCCCTTTACGAACACCCCGCATGGCGGGAGACAGCGCGCTTCTGGTTACAGCATGAGCTAACCAGTTGGGGGCTTGCGGCGCTGGTGGGCCTGAGCCTCTGGACGGCTCTGGACTATAGCTGGGCGTGGTTTCGAGAGGCCACAGCGAGGTGAACCCTACACCACCCGTTTGGGCTCGGCTCCTGTCGACGGGTTTCGGTATAGGCCTTTTCCCTTATGGACCCGGGACCCTGGCTAGCCTGACCTGGACCCTGCTGTATGCCGTCTCCGGCCTTGCTCAGCTGCCGCTCTGGGGGCAGCTGCTCGGCATAGCCGGACTCTTCGGGCTCGCGCTGCAGGCAAGCCAACACATGCAGCGGCGATACGGGCCCGACCCTCCGCGGGTGGTCGTAGACGAATGGATAGGCCAGTGGCTCGCCCTGCTACCGGCACGAGCAGAATGGCCCTTTTACGCTTTGGCCTTTGGGCTTTTCCGAGCCCTGGACATACTAAAACCCGGCCCCATCCAAAGCCTGCAGCGCTTACCCGGCGCATGGGGCCTGCTGCTGGATGATGTGGCGGCGGGGCTGGGAGCCGCCCTGGGGGTGGAGTTAGGCGCCCTTATTTGGGCATCTGCGACAGGTCGCTGAGCAGATCGCTATCGGATGCCCGCTCCACAGACTCACCCAAATCCGGCAGCACGCGCTCCCGCAGATGCTCCAGTTCCGCCTCGACTCTAGCCAACCCCTCTCGGATACGGGCTACGGCCTCCTGCCGCAGATGTCCAACCTTTTCTCCGGCCCACTGGCCTGCCTCGCGGGCCTTTGCTCCCAGGATGCGCCGGGTCTCGGCTCCGGATCGCGGAGCGAAAAGCAGGCCCACAGCTAAACCGCCTAAAAAAGCGGCCGCTGCGATAAGCAGCCGCCCCAGCGCGCGCCCGTCGGTCGCCATATGCCTCATCCTCCTTGGCTTTTGAGCCACATCGCTCGAAGCTCCACGTAGGGTTGCTCACCCGAACCCCGCACTAACCAACGCCAGAAGCGCCCCAGACCGGGAGCCGCAACACATACGGAGCAAGCGCGCAGTTGTTCCCCATCTTGAGCCGGCCGATAAAACTGCAACCACCAGCGATCGGGAACGCCCTCTAGGCCCAATTGGTGAGCGTGCTCGGTCCACCAAGCCACCCAGCGGACGTTGTTGACATGCCCATAGGCGTCCAAGTCCGTATAGCCCACCACCCAGGGCTTGTGGTTGATGACTTCGCCTTCAGGAGGCTCTGGTGGGAGCGGCAACCGCAAAGACGGGCCCAATGGTTCAAAGGCGCGCGATATCGTATGAGGGATCTCCACGGGACGGCGGCGCTCTAGGTCCACAAAGACCCACTCCACCTCGGCTTCCAAGAGCAAGCGCTCCTGCTCGGCATCCCAGAGCTGGTAGACACGTGCCGAGCGGGCGCCCGCAAACAGGCATACCCACGTCTGCCCTCGCAGCAGACGCTCTCCGCAAGGCCATAGGGAAACCGAGACCTTGACATGGCGCATAAGCCATCCCCTATGATGCGCTGCATACCAACGCACATCCAAACCGCGTTCAGCACTGGCCCGGTAGCCGAGCTCCTGAAATAACTCCTGCAACCGGTGCACGTAAAGCCGTCCTTGGGGATCGAGCATGTGCCCCAGTACGGGGATTTCGCAGGTAAATCGGCACCAGGGCGGTTCTCTAGACTCGACCGGATCTTGCCGCATGGGAAGCTTTTGGTAAAAAATAGGGCCCTCTCGCGCCGGGGACAAGCGGTCCGGTTACGAGTTTTTCGCTTGCCTGCCCGCTCACGGGGCCGCTTCTTTTGGAAAGCAAAACTGTTGGAGGAGCTGGACTATGTGGCTGCTTGCGCTTGCCCTACTGGGACAGGGGGCGGACACGCTGGATTTGCTCTTGCGCAACGGGCGGATCGTGGACGGAACGGGCAATCCGTGGTTTTATGGCGACGTCGGAATCCGCGGCGGCAAGATAGCAGCCATAGGAAACCTGGCCCATCTGCATGCCCGCACCGTACTTGACGTACAGGGGCAGGTGATCGCGCCTGGCTTCATCGACACGCACGCCCATCTGGAGGGCAGCATCCTAGAGCTTCCCACAGCGGATAACTTCGTGCGCATGGGGATCACCACGGCCATTACGGGCAACTGCGGGGGATCGGCTGCGGACATAGAGCGCTTTTTCCGGCAACTGGACTCCGTGCGCACCTCGATTCATGTGGCCAGCTTGATCGGACACAACACGGTTCGGCGCCTCGTGATGGGGGAGGCCGCGCGCCCGCCGAGCGCCGAAGAGCTGGAGCGCATGCGCGTGCTCGTGGCCCGGGGCATGCGAGCCGGCGCCCTGGGCTTTTCTACAGGGCTCATATACACCCCCGGCACCTTCGCGCAAACCGATGAAGTGGTGGCGCTGGCGCGCCAGTGCGCCCATCTAGGCGGCCTGTACGTGAGCCACATCCGGGATGAGGGCAACCAGGTCGAAGCGGCCATCCAGGAGGCGATCGAGGTGGGCCGCCAGGCGGGATGTCCGGTGCAGATTTCGCACTTCAAAATCGCCAGCAAACGCAAATGGGGCGATAGCCGCCACACCGTGGCCCTCGTAGCACAGGCCCGCTCCGAGGGGCTGGCCGTGACGGTGGATCAGTACGTTTACCCGGCCTCCAGCACCGGAATCGAGGTGCTCATCCCCACCTGGGTCTTCGACGGGGGCCGGGACTCGGCCCTAAAGCGGCTGCAAAACCCCACGCTTCGGCGTCGCATCATCGCGGAGATGCTCCGCTCCCTGCGCGCGCAGGGTTTCCGCGATTTCTCCCATGCCCAAGTGGCCTACTACGGCCCGGATACGACGCTCAACGGGCTGCGGATCTCGGAGATCACGCGCCGCCTGCGGGGTCGATCGAGCCCTCGGGATCAAGCCGAGCAGGTCCTCGACATGTACGCGGCCAGCCCCCGCCGAGTGGGCATGGTGTATCACAAAATGAGCGAACAAGACGTCCGCTACATCTTAACCCAACCCTTTACCATGATCGGGGCCGATGCGGGGATCATCCGCTACGGCGTGGGCGTGCCCCATCCACGCGGCTACGGAAACGCCGCACGCGTGCTAGCCCGCTACGTGCGCCAAGAGGGCATCATCAGCCTGGAGGAGGCGGTTCGCAAGATGACCTCCCTGCCGGCTCAGACCTTCGGGCTCTGGGACCGAGGCCTGATCCGGCCCGGCATGGTCGCCGATATCGTGGTCTTCGACCCCGATCGGATCCAGGACCGCGCCACTTTCGAGAGGCCCCATCAATACCCGGAGGGCATACAGTACGTGATCGTAAACGGCGTGCTGGTCGTAAAGGAAGGCCAGCATACCGGTGCTCGGCCCGCAGGCGCGCTCCGGCGGCCCTCCGCCGTGGGACCCGAGCTGGGCACGCGCTAAAGCCCGTTTTGCTCGCAGTAGGGCTCCAAGGCGCAGGCTGTGCAACGCGGTTTGCGTGCGGTGCACGTATAGCGCCCATGCAGGGTGAGGGCGTGCCCGAACCAGCTCCACTCCGGCTGCGGCACAAGGCGCAGCAGATCGGCCTCGATCCGCTCCGGCTGCCGGTGCCGAGAAAGGCCCAAACGCTGAGCGACGCGGCTTACGTGGGTGTCCACCGCTATCCCCTCCTGTATCCCGTAAGCCGTGCCCAGCACGACGGCGGCCGTTTTGCGTCCCACACCCGGCAGGGCCACCAGTTCGGCCATGCTTCGGGGCACCTGCCCGCCATAGCGCTCCAAGAGCTTCTGGGAAACGGCGATGATGGCGCGCGCCTTCTGCCTGTAGTACCCCAGCGGCCGCACGATGGCCTCCACCTGCTCGGGATCGGCCTTGGCCAGGGCCTCCGGCCCAGGGTAGCGGGCGAAAAGCAGGGGCGTGATCTCGTTCACCTTCCGATCCGTGGCCTGTGCGGCCAAAATGGTCGCTATCAGAAGCTGAAACGGGCTCTCCCAAAGTAGCTCCGTGGTGGCCTCGGGATAGAGGTCCCGAAGCCGGGATCGGATCCCCTCTATGGCCGCGGCACCCTTGCGGGGGGTCATAAGAGGCCCTCCAATGCGAGCTCAATATGAGCCAGATGATGTCGACCATGCCAATCGTACAGCGCCAAGGCCTCTTCGAGCGTCACAGCGCGCCCCTGGGCCGGATGCCAGTAGGTGCGGGAAAAGTCCTCTTCTGCCATCGCCCGCAGCAAAGACACCCAGCGGATATGCAGGGCCTCCAGAAGGCGCACCGAAACCCATGGGTCGACTTGGGTCACATCGGCTAGCTCCGCCCAACGGGCCTCCTCAATAGGGGTGATTTGCGGCTGTTCGGCTGTGAGAGCAAGTTTAAAACGCACAAAGGCGTTCAGGTGGCTATCGGCCAGATGATGCACCAGCTGGCGCACCGTCCATCCCCCGCTCCGGTATGAACGGGCCCAGTCGGATTTGGAGACCCGCTGCAGCGTTCTCCCGAGCATAGCGGGAAAAGCGGCCAGCTCCTCTATGCGCTCGCGCCGTTCCTCTCGGCTCGCGGGGGGCGCATACCGAAAAGGCCCGATCGGGTAGCGACGCGCATCCCAGAGCGTTTCGGACATGTTCTCCTCCATACCTCGGAACATCCACTTAAGCGCCTTTGCCGGATAGGGGCTATAGGCTATCCTTCTAGCCGCAGCCCCACTACGAGATGCCGGCCTGGTCCGGGTTCGTAGTAGCGCCCACCGGCGGCGTTGGGGCGCACGTTTGCGTAATGGGCCACATCGAAAAGGTTGTGCACCTCTCCAAACGGGTTGATCCTGAACGAGCCGACCCGCCAGCGCGCCCCCCAAACCATCCCCACCAAGGTCTGAGCCGGAACGCGCTCCAGATTGGCCTCGTCTGCGTACTGCACACCGGTGTGCCGCACAAAAAGACGGACCGTAAGACCGTCTTGAGCCACCCGATACAGCGCCCCGTAAAGCTCCCGTCGAGGAAGACCCGGCACCGAGCGACCCCGCAGATCGGCTCCCGCGAGCCCATAGCGCCGAAACCGGGCCTCTAGTTCGGTGATCGCGGCCGAGATCGCCCATCCGCCTGGAAGTCCCACCCGAAAGGCGGCCTCCAGGCCCCGGCGCTCGGATCGCCCGGCGTTGCGGAAGAAGCGCCTTCCCGGGAACTCGGGCCGCTCAAAGGGCACTAGCTCATCCCACAGGGACACGTAAAAGCCGATCACCTCTAGGCTCAGAACGGAGTCCCAAGAGCCTTTCAGGCCCACATCCCCACCTAAAGCGCGCTGGGGCCGCAGCTCGGCGTTCATGCCTCCGCCCCCCGTGGGGTTGGCCAGCTCAGTAAACGTGGGGGTGTCGAAGCCCGTGCCCAGCCGCGCGTGGGCATACAGGCGCCCCGCAAGCCGGCGCCCCAGAGCGGCCGTCGCGCTCCAGGCCCGGAAACACCGCCTGCCGGAGTCGTCCCCATCGGACAGCCAGCGGTCCCGGATCCGAAAAGGATGCTCGTCTCGGCGCAGCCCCACCTGAAGCGTCCATGGCCCCCACCGCCCCTCAAAAAGCCCGTACAGCCCAAACGTGGCGGCCTCCTCGCGTTGGTCCAGCCGCAGAGGCCCCAGCTCGTCTGTGGAGCGGTTGTCGAAGCGCCGCCGCTCGTCGCGCTGCCGGCTCAAGTCCAAGCCCAGAAGCAACCGCCGGCCCCGATCGCCTCGTCCCAAGCGCTCCCAGCGGTAGCGCGCATATCCGCCCCAAACCCAGCGCTGCAGCAGGACGATCCCGCCCGTGCTAAAGGGCAGCCGGTTGAAGAAGCTACGACCCAGCGCGTAGGTCCCCGCTTCGAAGACCCCGTGATCGCCCCACAGGCCCGTATAGCGGGCCGAGCCCATTAGTTGCCCCACCGACTCCCCGGTTCGAAAGCGCACGGCGCTGAGATCGCCCCCCCAGGGATCGGCTGCGGCCTGCGCCCGGCTAAGCCCTCCGGGATCTCCGGCCCAAGGGGTATCGAGCAGCCCCACGCGAAGCGTCCACCGATGCCGGGGGCCCGATTGCACCTCCGTCCAAGCCGAGACTAGGTAACGCTCCCATGCGCTTCCGGCGCGATGCCCTTTGCTGCGCCCGTAGGCGGCGGAGGCGCCCAGGCGCATCCCCGGGCCCTTGGTCCAGGCCCGCATCCCAAGCCGCCTCCACCCGTAGGCCCCCCAAGAAGCGTCTAGCTCCACGGAAGGATCCGAATCCCGGGGGGCCGTCTCGAGCGCGAGCACCCCGCCGGAGGCGTTCCCGTAGAGGGCCGCTGCGGGGCCGCGCAGGAGCTCCAAGCGGCGCACCTCGGCCGGATCAACGTGTTCGATAGCCGTCTGCCCATCCGGCAGCGTCAGGGGCAGCCCATCAACCCAGACCTGCAGGCCCCGGATGCCGAAGGCCGCCCGAGCGCCCAGGCCGCGCACGGCCAATCGGACGTCCTGGGCGGCGTTGAAAAAGTTAAACGCCATCAGCCCCGGAAGCCCCTCCAGAAGCTCCCCAAGCGAACGCAGGGCCCCCGCCTGCCCCCGCTGCCGCACCTCGACCGCGTACACGGCGGCCGGCGCGCCCCAACGCTCCACGGGCCATCGGGGCGCGCTGATGACCAGCTCAGGAAGCACGGCTCGGATCCGAACCGTGTCCGCCGTGGTATCCGGCTCCGCCCCTAGAACAGCGCTCAACAGCAACCCCCAGCACATGCGCCCGGACCGGCTCCGCCTGTCCGACGTCAAGAATACAAGCGCGGAGCGGACCCGCTCAAGCCCGCTGACTCAGTAGTCCTCCTCCCGGGCGTAGGGACGGCTCCATAAGGCCACCTGCAACACGACGGCCTTAAGCCAAGCCGCGTGCATCTTCTCCACCTCCTCGGGCCCATGGCCGCGCTTGGCCAAAAAGGGCTTGATCGTGAGCGCGATGGGCGCGATGAAGGCGATCAAGTACCGCAAGGGCACATAAGCAGGGGCCTCGACGCCATCGGTCTGGTTCTTCTTGCTCCGATGATGGCGCAGCCCGATCTCCTGCTGATAGTCCAGCCAAGCCCGATCATAAGGTCTAAAACAGGTGTCCAAGATCCAACGTCCGAAGCGCTTGCGCACGCGCTCCAGGTAGGCTTCGATCGGCTTCCCATCGAGCCCGACGAAGTAGTACAGCAAATGCGGATGGGAGCCCACAAAACCATACCAGACATCCAGCACCGCTTCAACCTGATCGCGCAGCACTTCGCCTGCTAGATGCAGGTAGCGAACGTCCTCCTCAGACCAAAGCAAGGCCGCCTTGAGCTGAGCGAACTCCTCATCCGTTAGCGGCGATCGCGCCACCTCGGCCGTTCCGTACGTGTAGCCCGGAATCGCTTCAAGCTCCATAGTCGCTCTCCTCCCCTTGGGTTGCCCCAGTCAAAGTAAGCGGCTATATTGATCAGCGAAAATACTTTTTTCTGATTGATACATTAGCTACACTTATGGAACTACGCCAGCTACGCTATCTGCTTGCCGTGGCGGAGGAGGGTTCGATTACGCGCGCGGCGGAGCGGGTTTACGTGACGCAGCCGGCCTTGTCGCAGCAGCTTCAGCTGCTAGAGCGGGAGTTGGGGGTGGCGCTCCTGGACCGCTCAGGTCGGCGGGTGCGCTTGACGCCGGCCGGAGAGCTGCTGGTGCGCGGCGCGCGGCGCGCGTTGCGGGAGCTAGAGGAGGCCCGATCGGCCATTCGGGAGCTTGTGGGCTTGGAGCGGGGGGAGCTCGCCGTAGGGGCTGTGCAGACGGTAAACGCCTACCTGATCCCCTCCGCGCTAGCGCGTTTTTGGACGCGGCATCCCAAGGTGCGCCTTCGGGTCCGCGAGCTATCCGCCGACGAGATCGAGCGAGCCGTAATCGACGGACAGCTGGATTTGGGGCTTTCCTTTGTGCCTCCTCATCTTGCGGGCCTGGAGGTGGAGCCCCTGTTTGTGGAGGAGCTCGTGCTCTTTGTGCGTCCCGGCCATCCCTTGGCCGGGCGAGCGCAGGTGCGCTTATGTGAGCTTGACGGGGTGCCGCTTGCGCTTTTGCCGCCGTCGTTTTGCACGCGCCGGCTCTGGGATCGCTGCGCGGCCGAGGCGGACCTAAAGCCTGTGGTCGCAGCCGAGCTCAACACGATCGATGGGCTTTTGCGGCTTGCCCATCGAGTGGATCTGGCTACGGCTTTGCCGCAGTTAGCTCGGCATAACCCCCTTGCTGAGGGTTTGCGTACCGTTCGGCTTGTGGATCCCACTCCGCGGCGCACTGTGGGCGGCCTTTTCCGTAAGGGGCGCTACGTGTGCGCGATCAGCGCAAGCTTCTGGCGGATGCTGCGCGAGGAGGTTCAGGCCTGGGCCTCCGGGGAGGGTGCGGCTGGAGTCTGCCCCGCGCTCAATGCAGTCTGTCCGTAGGAGCAAAGCGCTAGCAGGGGACAGTCGGCGCAGCGAGGCCGCTGCGCCTTGCACATGGCGCGGCCATGTCGAATAAGGGCCACATGAAATCGGTACACGAGCTCCGGCCGGAGCTGCCCCTGCAGGGCCTCATGTGCGCGATCCGGGCCCAGGCGCTCCTCAATAAGCCCTAGGCGCCAGGAGACCCGAAATACGTGCGTATCAACGGGCAGCACAGGCCGGCCCAGCGCGAAGCAAAGCACGATGGCCGCGCATTTGGGCCCGATGCCCGGAAGGGCCATCAAGTAGGCCCGAGCCTCGGCGTCTGAAAGGCCCGCTAGCCTGCGCTCCAGCCGCAGATCGGGCTGGTCTTCGCGAATGCGCGCCAAGACCGCCTGAATTCGCTTGGCCTTCTGGCGGGCCAACCCCCCGGATCGGATCACGGCTGCGAGCTCTTCCTCAGGGGCCTGCAAAACGGCCTCCCAAGTCGGATATGCGCGTCGCAGGGCCTCGAAGGCGCGAAAGGAGTTCGCATCCGAGGTGTGTTGCGAGAGGATGCAATGTACTAGCTCCTCCAGGACCCCCATACGGGGCCGCCACACGGGGCGCCCGTAACGCGCCTCCAGACGCTCAAGCAACGTTGCGATGCGATCCATAGCCAGAGCTAATTTACGACAAGGCGGAGTGCCCCATGGCCGTTCGGCTTGCGCGCGCAAAGGACATCCCCACGCTGGTGCGCTTCTTTGAGGCGCTTCATCGAGAGCAACAGCCTTACGATGCGCGCGCGCAGCCCGTGCCGGGCGCGGCGAAGCTTTTTGAGCGGGAGTTGCAGGAGGGCCTGCAGGGCCCCTATCGGGCCCTCTGGCTGGCGCTTGAGGCCGAAGAGCCGGTGGGGTTTCTGCATGGCCTTCTCGTGCGTCGGCCTCCGGTCTGGGGGGAGGCGCTTATGGGCTTTATTCAGGAGCTGTATGTGGAGCCCGCGCACCGGCGCCGGGGCCACGGCAGGGCCCTCGTGGAGGCCTTCTGCGCCTGGGCACGCACCCGCGGGGCACATCAAGTGGAACTCAACACGCTTTACCGCAACCCTCATTCCCGAGCCTTTTGGGAGGCCTTGGGGGGAGAGCCGTTTCTTGTAACATACACCCTGCCACTTAAGTAGCCGTTGTGCGCGCCTTGCCCGCGGCCGCTATCGAATACGAGCTTTGCTCTCGCATCAAGATGCCGAAAGAGACGCCATGACGATCTTCGATCTTCCCACGCCGGCTCTGCTCGTGGATGCCGTGCGCTTGGAGCGCAACCTGCAGACCATGCAGGAGCGGGCCCTTCGGGCTGGGGTGCGGCTAAGACCCCATGCCAAAACCCACAAGTGCGCGGAGATCGCCCGGCGCCAATTGGCTTTGGGCGCATCGGGGCTTACAACCGCCAAGGTGAGCGAAGCCGAAGCGTTTGTTGAAAACGGCTTTTCGGACATCACGATCGCCTTCCCCGTCGTGGGAGATGCCGCCCACGAGCGCTTGGCAAGGCTCATGGAGCGTGCTCGGGTGCGGGTGTTGGTGGAAAGTCCGGAGGGGGCTCAGCTGCTTTCGGACTTCTTCCGAGCCCGCGGCCGCCGCGTTCCGGTGCTGCTTGAGGTCGACGTGGGCTACGGACGCACGGGGGTTCGATGGGATGCGCCGGAGGCCGTATCCCTGTACGAGCGCCTGCATGCGCTTGCGGGCCTAGAGCCAGAGGGGGTGCTTACGCACGCCGGGCATAGCTACCAAGGGGCTCAGGATCCGCTCAGCAGCCGCGCCTGGGCCCAACGGATAAGCGATGAGGAGCGAGACCGCATCGAGGCCCTGGCTAGGGCCCTGCAGGTTCGCGGCCTACCGGTTCAGGAGGTCAGCGTCGGCTCCACGCCCACGGCGGTGCATTTTAGGCCTTCCGGGCGGCCCCTGGTGACCGAGATGCGGCCCGGCAACTACGTCTTCTTCGACGCCATGCAGGTCGCCTTGGGCAGCTGCGCGCTCGATGAGGTAGCCCTGTCGGTCCTGGCCACGGTGGTAGCGCGCCATGAGGAGGGCCAAGAAACCCGCCTGTACGTGGATGCCGGCAAAAAAGCGCTCACCACGGACACGCACCGGCTCGTAGAAGGCTACGGGATAGTGGCCGATCCCGAGACGCGATCCCCATATCCGGGGGTGCGCCTGGAGGCGCTCTCCGAAGAACACGGCTGGATCCGGGCCCCGCGGCATCTGAAGCTGGGCGTGGGCAGCCGGGTGCGCATCTTCCCCGTGCACGCCTGTGTGGTGGCCAACCTCTTCGATCAATACGTCGTGGAAGAGGAACTGCGGGTATGCGATCGGTGGCCCATCATAGCCCGGGGGCGCTCCCAGTGACGCCCGACATGGTGCGATGGGCGGCCCAGGCCATAGGCGCGCACCTTGTGCGCACACCCCTGCGACGGCTTCCGCTTGAGGGCCGACAGGTGTACGCGAAGCTCGAAAACCGCCAACAGACGGGCTCCTTTAAGGTTCGAGGGGCCCTAGCGGCTCTAGTAGGTTATCGAGAGCAAGGGCTTCGGGGTCCCTGGATTACGGCCTCGGCGGGCAACCACGGCATCGGCCTGGCCTATGCGGCCGGCCTTCTTAAGGCGGGACCCGTTTGGGTGTTCGTCCCAGAGAACACCCCGCGCGCGAAGCTACACAAGCTAAGGGACCTCGGAGCCGAGGTGCGCCTGTGCGGCTCCGGTTTTTCGGAGGCCGAGCAGGCTGCACGCCAGGCCGCGGCGCAGCTTGGAGGCGTCTACGTTTCGGCCTACAACGACCCGTTTGTGGTGGCCGGACAGGGCACGATCGGTCTAGAGATCTTGGAAGAGGCTCCGGAACTCGGGATGCTTTTAGCCCCCGTCGGAGGCGGCGGGCTGCTTAGCGGGATGGCCCTCTGGATTCGGGCCCATCGAGCCGAGACGCTGATCTGGGGTGCGCAGTCCGTCTGCACCCCCGGCCTGTACAACGCCCTCTACGGGTCGCACCTGCCTGAACGACCTACGCTGGCCGAGGGGCTCTCCGGAGGCGTTGAGGCCGAAGCGATCACCGTAAGGCTGCTGCACAAGCTGATTGAGGGGATCTACTTGGTCAGCGAACCTGAGATCTGGGACAGCATGCACTGGGCTTATCATCAGCTCGGGGAACGCCTGGAGGGCTCTGCGGCCGTGGCGCTGGCCGCGCTGCGCTTTCGGCGCTTGCCGGACCGGGAGCCCATAGTGGTCGTCCTGACGGGATCCAACACGGACCGGCTAGCCGGTTTGTAAGCGTTCCCGTTCAAGCCCCGTTAGCTCTCGCAGTCGCCGCACTTCCTGCGGGCTAAGATCGCGCCATCGACCCGGACTAAGCCCTTCTAGCGTAATAGGCCCAACGGCCACGCGCACAAGCCGCAGGGTCGGATGCCCCACCGCGGCCGTCATGCGCCGCACCTGTCGGTTTTTGCCCTCCCGCAGCTCCAGCTCCAACCAGCAAGTGGGGACCGTTTTGCGATACCGGATCGGAACGGGCCGCTCCGGAAGCGCAGGCTCCGGGATTATGCGCACGCGGGCCGGACGGGTTCGATAACCGCCTGAGATCACCACCCCCTGGGCGAGCTGACGCAGCGCCGCCTCGGTGGGGATCCGCTCCACCTGCACCCAATAGGTGCGGGGATGCCCATAGCGGGGGTCCATGAGCCGATGCCGCAGCCCAAAGTCGTCCGTAAGCAGCAGCAACCCCTCGCTGTCCAGATCAAGCCTGCCGACGGGATAGACGCGCGGCACGGGGATGTAGGCCTTGAGCGTAGGTCTGCCCGCCGGATCGGTAAACTGGCTCAACACCCCGTAGGGTTTGTAGAAGGCCAGGTAGCGAAACCGCCTACGCATCCGTTCGGGCGGTGGCGAAGGCTTTCGGTTCGATCTCCCAGCGGAATTGCAGCTGGAAACCGGGGCCCGTCACGCTGCGCATCGCAAGCGTGAGCCGGCGAACGCCGGAGAGAATGTCGCGTCCGTTCTGATAGCGGGCAAAGCGCAGCACGTTCATCCGGTAGAAGGCGTCCAGGCGCCCTCCTGATGGGCTCCAGATCGGATGCGTGGACTCCGACTCGACGCTCACAGGGCGATAAACCTGCCCCCGATCATCGCGCAGCTCGAAATCGAACCCGAATCGGTTTAGATCCGTAGCGAAAAAGGCGTCCCGGTATCGATCGTTGGTAAAGACATGCACGACGATGGTCAAGTACTTGCTCTGCAGCTCAGCCTGTTCGTCGGCCAGCTGACGCGCCTGTTCGCGCGTCATCTGCTCCTGCTTGACCAAAGCCGCCACCCAGGTCATGGCCACCTCGCGGGCCCAGAGCGTGGCGTAGGTCTGCCGATAGGCCGTACGAAATAGACGGCCGTTTCGAATATCCACGAACCCCACCGACCACAGGGGCTCAACCTCGGTGAAACTCAAATTCAAGTGGTAGGTGGAATCCGGATGCGGCACCCGGCGCAGGGTCGGATAGAAACCCGTCCGCTCCTCAGGCTCCGGCACGCCCCCGGGGCTCCTTAGAAGTCCGCATCCCATCCCCAGTCCCAAAAACAGCAGGCTTAAGATCGCGGCTCTCATGGACAAACCTCTCAAGAACAGGTTGTTCACAATAGGCGCAACTCCAAACCAAAAGCAAGATCCGTTGAGACTCCGTGTTACGGTCTGGTGAAAGTTAGATGATCCCACCTGTACCGAAACACAACCCTTCCGTTTCTTTAGCACGTCGAAGGGGCAAGGAGGTTTCCCATGCGACATGCCTGGCTGTGGCTGCTAGTGGCTTGGCCCGCTTGGGCTCAAAGCCTGCCGGAACCGGTGCAGGAACATCTGCGGCGCAAGGCCGAGTCCCGCTTTAAAAACTTGCGTTTCGAGAACGTAGGGCCCGTGCAGATGGGCGGGCGCGTGGTGGACATCGAGGTCGATCCCCGCAACCCGTTTCGGTTTCTGGTCGCTTACGCCTCCGGAGGCGTCTGGGAGACGCGCAACAACGGGACCACCTTCGCGCCTCTGAGTGAGGAGCTTCCCACGCAGGTCGTGGGGGATCTAGCCATGGCACCAAGCAACCCGGACGTGCTCTATCTAGGAACCGGGGAGAACAACTCCAGCCGTTCCTCCTATGCGGGTTTGGGCGTGTTCAAATCCACAGACGGAGGCAAAACGTGGCAGTATGTAGGCCTGGCAGAAACGCATCGGATCGGCCGCATTCGGGTGCATCCGCAGAATCCGGATATCGTTTGGGTGGCCGCGATCGGCAAGCTCTACAGCCAAGATGAGCACCGAGGGGTGTACAAATCCACCGATGGCGGTCGCAGCTGGCGCAAAACGCTCTACGTCAACCCCCGCACGGGGGCCATCGATCTCGTCGTGCACCCTCAAAACCCCAACATCCTCTATGTGGCCACCTGGGAGCGGGAGCGGCGGGCGTGGAACTTCGTCGAAGGGGGAGCGGGCAGCGGCATCTGGATGTCCACCGACGGCGGGGAAACCTGGACACGCCTGGGCAACGGCCTACCCCAGGGGGAACACGTGGGCCGCATCGGGCTTGCCATCTCACCCAGCAATCCGAACGTGCTCTACGCGGTGATCGATAACCAAACCCACCGGCCAGAGGAGGGGCAACCGGCCGAAGCGACGCGCATCCTTACGGTGCGGAAACTGGCCACTATGACGCGAGAGGCCTTCCTGGCCGTGCCGATCGATACGCTGGAAGCCTTTCTGCGCGCCAATGACTTTCCGGCCGAGTACACGGCCGCGCGCATCCGGGAGCTCATCCAAAAGGGCGAGATCAGCCCCAGAACGCTCTACGAGTACTTGGGCGGGGACGCCAATCGGGCCCTGTTTGAAACCCCCATCATCGGGCCTGAGATCTACCGCTCCGATGACGGCGGCCGCAGCTGGCGCAAAACGCATACGGCATATTTGGACGGCGTCTTTTTCACGTACGGCTACTACTTCGGCAAAATCTGGGTCGATCCGCAAAACCCGGATCGCCTCGCCGTGGCCGGGGTGCCCCTGCTGTACTCCGAGGACGGGGGCAAGAGCTTTCGGGCCGTGGACAGGCCCAACGTGCACGTAGATCACCATGCGCTCTGGAAAAACCCCGCCTTCCCGCTGCACTGGATTAACGGCAACGACGGCGGGGTGAACGTGACCTACGACGGCGGGGTCTCCTGGCAGGTGCTCAACACGGTCCCCGTAGGCCAGTTTTACACGGTCGCCGTGGATAACGCTCGCCCCTATAACATCTACGGGGGACTGCAGGACAACGGGGTCTGGTATGGGCAACGGCGCTCGATCGAACGCGTCTGGGAGCGCGAGGAACGCGACGGCTGGCGCCGGCTTCTGGGGGGCGACGGGATGTACACAGAGCCCGATACGTCGAACAACGAGCTCGTGTACGCCGGCTTTCAGTTCGGCAACTATTTTCGCATCAACCGCCGAACCGGCGAGCGAGCCCCGATCCGACCCCGGCACAAGCTGGGAGAAGAGCCTCTGCGCTTCAACTGGCTCACTCCCGTGATCCCGTCCCCGCACAACCAACAGATCATCTACTTTGGGGCCAACCGCCTGTTTCGCTCTCTGGATCAAGGCCGCAGCTGGACGCCCATCAGCCCGGATCTCACCTTCGGCCGCCGCGAGGGCGATGTGCCCTATGGCACCATTACGACGATCGACGAATCCCCGCTGCGCTTCGGGCTCATCTGGGTAGGTACCGACGACGGACGCATTTGGGTGACGCGCGACGGCGGGATGACGTGGACCGAGGTAAACGCCCCCAGGCCGCGCAACCGCAACGCGACCGTACCCCCGCGCAAGTGGGTTACGCGCGTTGTGGCCTCCCGCTATCAGGAGGGTACGGCCTACGTGACCTTGACCGGCTATCGGGAGGACGACTTCACCCCGTATGTGTACAAGACCACGGACTACGGCCAGACATGGGTTGATTTGTCAAGGGGGCTGCCGCGCCGGCTAGCTCTTAACGTGATCCGGGAGGATCCGGTAAACCCGAACATCCTGTATCTAGGGGGCGAGGACGGCCTCTACATCAGCCTGGATCAGGGCCGCAGCTGGGAGCCCCTCATGGGCGGGCTTCCGGATGTGGCCGTCTACGACATCAAAATTCAGGCGCGCGACAAAGACCTAGTCGTGGCCACCCACGGAAGAAGCATCTATGTGCTGGACCTGGAAGAGGTGCAGCAGCTTGTGGACTCCGTCTTGGCCAAACCGATCCACGCCTTCGCCCTGGAGCCCATCCCAGAAAACCCCAATTGGGGCCGCAGGCCAAACTGGCGCGATCCGATCCGGCCCTCTGTGCGCCTGGTCTGGTGGCTGCGCGAGGCTGGAACGGACTCTTCGGCGATCACGGTCCTAGACGCTCAGGGCCGACCCTTGAAGGTGCTGCGGGGTTCGGCGGATCGGGGCTTTAACGTACACACGTGGGATTTGGCCGTTGACCCCGGCTTAGTGCAAGCAGCTGGCCTCGGCTGGCAGCCGGCTCAGGACGGACAGATTTACCTGCGCGCCGGTCGCTACAGGCTAGAGTTCGCATCCGGCTCCCATCGCAGCAGCATACCCCTGGAGATTCGGCCCGCGCCCAGGCGGACGCCGACGCGAAGCGGGGGAGAACCGGAGGAGGGCTAACCCTGCGCCGATCCCGCAGAGGCCGACGGCCGCGCTTTGGAGCCGAAGGCCTCCTCGGGGCTTAGCAGAACCAGACGAGCGCCCCCCGGGCTTAGGCTGCCGAAGGAGACCACAAACTGCATCGCCTCGGCGACGCTCCAGCTCAGATAGCGCACTCGCTCTGGCTTGACGAAAAGCAGCATGCCGTTGGACGGGATCGGAGGGGTGGGGAGGAAAACGTGCAGCCACAGCTGCCCATCGTCCAACTCCGATTGGCCCGTTACAAAGCCCAGCGCCCAAGAGTCGCTCTCCAGGGGAAAAGGAACCAAGCAGACGCGCTGAAAGGACTCCTCAGAGGGCCGGGCAAAGATCCCGATCGTCTGCTGAGCGGCCCTGTAGATAGCGCCCACCAAGGGCATGCGGTGCAAAAGACGCTCCCACCACTGAAAAAGGCTATAGCCTACGACGCGCGAGACAAAAGCGCCCAGCAACAGCACCGATAAAAACAGACCCAGGATGCCGATTCCGGGCAATTCCACCCCGAGCAGCCGACGCAGGCTCGGGCCGAGTAGCCCCTCCAGGGTCTCGTACAGAAAGCGCAACACGAGATACGTGATCACCGTCGGGGCCAACACCAAAAGCCCCGTAAGGAGGTACCGACGCAATCGGGTCAAGCGGCGATCCTTCATATATCGGAACGCGAGACGGATGGGGGGTGTGAGATTCTGAAAAGGGACCGGTTGAGCACCAAGGCAAACACCAAGACACCCGCGGCGCTCCAGAACGGCAGGCCGTGATGCAGACCGTAGCATAGGCCTCCCCAGGCAGGTCCCAAAGTGCGGCCCAGGCTGCCTAGGCTTTGCGCTACGCCGAGGACTAGTCCCTGCTCTTGAGGACCCGCCGAGCGCGAGATAAGGCCGCTTAGAGCGGGCACGGCCAAGCTGCCGACTGCAAGGAGGCCCAACAGGAGCAAAGCGCCCGCTAGATCATGCCAAAGAGGCAACAGCGCGTATCCCACCGCACTCATCCCAACTCCGTAATAGAAAAGATGTCGATCCGCCAGACGCCGGACGAGCACGCGCACCAAGACCCCCTGTACGAACACCGAAAGCAGGCCCAAGTACATGAACAGGTAACTCACCTGACGCTCATCAAGGCCCAACACCTCAGAGCCCAGCAGGGGGAAGATCCCGTACATGTTGGCCTGCGCGAAGGAAAGCAGAAATGCACCCCCAAGCAGGGGCCCCAGCCGGGGCCGACGCAAAAGCCCGCCAAGGCTTTTGAGCGCCGGCAGGCGATGCTGTTCCGGAAGGTCCGTACGGCGTTCCGGCTCCGGAAGCAGGAGAAAAGCCATCAGCCAGTTTATAGCGGCAAGCCCAGCCGCGATAAGCGGGGGCACCGCGTAACCCAGGGGCATAAAGGTGCCGCTGATAGCAGGCCCTAACACGAAACCCAGGCCGAAAGCGGCGCCGATTAAGGCCATGTTTTGGGCACGCGCCTCCGGCGGGGTCACGTCGGCGATATAAGCCTGCGCAACGGCTAGGTTGGCACCCGCCACACCGGCGAAGAGGCGGGCCAAAAACAACAGCTCCACCGAACGCGCCCACGAAAAAAGCAGATATGAGCCCACCGATCCCGCTACGCTAACCAAGATCACGGTCCGACGGCCGATCCGGTCTGAGAGCCTACCCCAGAGAGGCCCGAACAGAAACTGCATCAGGGAATAGACGCTATACAGAAGGCCAATCTCAAGTTCGCTCGCCCCATACCGACGGGCGTAAAAAGGTAAAAGGGGTAGCACAATCCCAAAGCCGATCAGGTCGATGAGCACCGTCAGAAACAGCACCCAAAGCGGCGCGCGCTTCATGCCATAGCGCCCTCTAGATCAGGCAGGGGCTCCCGGAACACCCCCAGACCAAACAGCGCGAAATCATACCGCACTGGATCTTCCGGATCAAAGACGCGCAAGCGCTCGGTCAACTCTCGGGCCGCACGCCAGTCGGTGCTTTTGCGCCTTAACAGGCCCAGGGCCCGAGCCACGCGGCCCACATGCACGTCGAGGGGTATGATGAGCTGTGCTGGATTTACCTCAGCCCAAATGCCCAGATCCACGATGCGATCCCGACGCACCATCCAGCGCAGATACAAGTTGAGACGCTTACAGCTGGAGCCCTCTGAAGGACGCCTCAGGTGCCGCCTTGCGTTTCTGCCCACCTCTTGCTCCAGAAGGCCGATGAAGCGCTCTAGGGCTCCCTCCACGGTAGGAGCCTGTGGCTCGTAGCCCGCGTAAAAGGCGGCTTCCAGGGATCCATAACGCCGCAGGATCCGACCTAAACCTCGCCAGAACGCGCACAGATCGTGTTCCGACCACGTACGATGGACAAAGCCCCGCAAGCTCTCCCCCTCATGCCGCTCGAAGGTGAGCGCATACCAACGAGGGGCTAGGTTCAGGCGCTCACAGAGCTCAAAGAGCTTGCGCAAAACCACATCGCGCCGCCCCCAGGCGAAAAGGGCCGCGAAGAGCCCTATGATTTCTTGATCTCGGGGATCATCAAAGGCGTGCACGCAAGCTACGGGGTCTGATCCGATGAACTCCGGCCGATTGTAGCGCTCCACCAGCAGCTCAAGATAGGCCTTGATATAGGCGTCGCGAGCCGTCATGTCAGGAACGCCAAAATTAGCTGCCTAAAGCGGACGGGGCAAACAAGGGCGCGATTGCCGGATTGGCTTTTTGGGTTTAGGGGCGTACTTTGCGTTCGTGGCCCGCGCGACCGCAGCAAAACTTGTGTTGCTTTTGGTGCCGGCCTGGGCCCTGGTGCCCTTGTATCAGATCGGGCTGGACTGGGCTCGCTTTCGCGCCTTTGGGGAGCCGCACTTTCCCCAGACGCGCGGCTACGACTGGGTGCACTGGCGCGACCAAGGCCGAGGTCCGGAGGCGGGTTTTGTGTTTCCCGGCGGACCCGCGGACCGGGCCGGCATCCGAGCAGGCGATCGGTTGGTGCGCATACAAGGCCGCGCCCTCTTTAGTCTCGAAGCGGTAGACCAGGCGATACGGGGCATTAAGCCGGGCTCAGAGGTCTTGTACGAGTTGCTTCGAGGAGAGCGCCTGTTCTCCGTTACCGTGCGCATCACCGAGTATCCCGCTTTGCTGTATCCCATCGATCCTGTGCTGTGGGCGGCAGCCGGATGGGGGTTTGGATTCGGCTTCTTGGTGCACGGGGTTGGATTGTTCATCCTGCTGCCGTTGGCCTGGCGCAACCGCCGCCACTGGATCGACGTAGGCCTGATCGCGCTCGGAGCGCTGTGGTTTGGCGGCAACACCGCTCGCATCCTGCTCCTGTCCCTTTGGGGACCCCTTGAGGGTCCTACGCCGGCCCTGCTGCCCGGGCTAACGTTTCTAGCCGTACTGGGTTGGCTCGCCTTTCCGAGCCTTCTGCTCTGGCGTGCAGCGCGGACCGTGTGGCCCGTTCCCCTTCCCTTAAGCCTGTGGAGCTTTGTCCCACCGAGCCTCTATGCAGGGCTCTTGTTTAGCGCGGCTTTTTTCAGCGGCTGGCCAGGGGGGTTTACGATCAACACCCTCACCGCCTCTCTGCTGCTGTGTGTAAGCGCGTACATGATGGGAGCCTCAGGACTTCTGCTCATGGGGCCCCCATTAGAGCCCGGCCCGGGCTGGATGAGCCGCATGGGCACGGGGTTGTTTTTGGCCCTGTGTCTGCTAGCCCTCATGGCCGTTTTGGGGATACTACCCGAAGTAGCCTACACGACCGATCGGTTCACCGTGGGGCTTGTGCTATTGGTGCAGGTATTGAGCCTGTTTCCCGTACTGCTGCTCACCTATAGCACCCTTAAGTACGGACCTGTATCCGTGGTGATGCGCCGAGCCGTAGCGGGCCTGGGGACGCTCCTTGTAGGGCTGTGGGGCTATAGTTTGCTGCGCGGATTTTGGGACCCCTCTGGCCCCCTGCCCGTGCCGGCCAGGGACTGGCTAGCGGCTGCGGCGCTGGCCACGATCGCTCCGATCGCCTATCGGGTGTTGGAACGAACGCTGCTGGCCGATGAGCGCGCCTACTGGGCACGCCTGCGCCGCTCTGGCGAAGCCTTGAGTCGTTACGGGGATCTGGCCCGGATGGCTGAGGAGGCCGCGCGCACCAGCGCAGAACTCTTCGAAACCCCCTGGGCCGCCCTGGCTCTTTTTCCTCCAGAGCGCCCCGCGATCTTGCAAGGTTGGCCCTCGGACCCAGGCCCGGAGTCATTTTGGCGCGCGCTTTACAGGACCACCCCCCAAGACGGCCTCTGGATGCCCTCTCCGGTGCTGCCGCGATCTCATCTGCCTGGGGAGCTTGAACGCGCTCTGGAGGCGCGCCACACGGGCCTGCTTGTGCCGATAGGAACCGAAAACCAGACCTGGGGCCTGCTCGCCTTGGGCCGCCGGAGGCGCGTGTTCAACCTGGACGACATAGAGCGAGCCCGCGCCTGGGCAGCCTATATAGCGCAAGCCGCTGAGCGATGGGCCTTTCTGGAACGCGAACGAGCCCTGGTGCGCCGCACGGCCGAAGCGGAGCTGGCCGCCTTGCGCGCGCGCATCAATCCGCATTTTCTATTCAACACGCTCAACACGATTGCGGCGCTCATCGAGGACCGCCCGCAAGAGGCCGAGGCCACTGTCGAGCGCCTGGCGCACTTGTTCCGCCATGTGCTCGAACACGCCGGACAGGCGCTCGTACCCCTGGAGACGGAACTGGAGCTGGTCACCAGCTACCTGGACATAGAGCGTACGCGCCTGGGCCGGCGGCTGCGCGTCGAATACGATATCGCGACCGAGGCCCTCGATTGGCCCGTGCCCACGCTGGCCGTGCAGACGCTTGTAGAAAACGCCGTGCAGCATGGGGTTGCCCGTCAGGCTTGTGGGGGAACGGTGCGCCTTCGCGCCTGGATTGACGGAGAGGCACTCTGGGTGGAGGTCTCGGATACCGGGCCGGGCATTTCGGGCTTTGAGCCAGACCGAACCGATTTTTTCGGCACGGGTTTAACCAACTTGGCCCAGCGCTTGGCGCATCTGTACGGCCTGGCTGGCCTTCTGGAGTTCGACAGCCACGCCGAAGGCACGTGCGCGCGCCTGCGCCTGCCTCGTCCGTTGGAGGAGAGCGGCCATGGAGCCGAATCCGCTGCGCGTGTTGATCGTGGAGGACGAAGAGCCGGCCCGACATCGCTTGCGTCGGCTGCTAAGCCGTATGCAGGCCGTGGAGCTCGTCTCCGAAGCGGCCGACGCCGAGGAGGCACTCCGCCTGCTTGAGCAAAAACCGGTTGATGTGATCTTGCTGGACATTCAGCTGCCGGAGCAAGACGGTCTGGCCTTGGCAGAACGCCTGCGCGCGCAAATGGCCCGCCCGCCGTACGTGATCTTCGTTACGGCCTACCCCGATTACGCCCTGCGCGCCTTTCAGGTCCGAGCCCTCGATTACGTGCTTAAGCCCGTCGAGCTGCGCGCCCTCTCGGAGGCCCTAGAGCGGGCCCGGCTGTTCGTGCAGGCGCATCAGCGCCGGCCCTCCGCCTCCCCCGCCCCTCAGCATTTGGCGGTGCCCTACCGCAACCGCCTGGTCTTGGTGTCGTTGCAGGAGGTGCTCTCCGTGGAAGTTCACGACGGACTGACGTACCTGTACACCCCAGAGCGCCGATACCTGCTGCGCAGCTCCTTGGAGCAACTGGAGGCGCGTCTGGATCCGGAGCGATTCCTGCGCATCAGCCGCTCCGCTTTGGTGCGGCTGGATGCAATCCGGGAGCTCATTCCCTGGTTTAGCGGCCGCCTGAAAGTTGTGTTACTCGACGGTCGGGAGCTTATCGCCAGCCGAGAGCGGAGCCGATACCTCAAGCGCCTCTTGGCCTGCTAAATGATGGATACTTTAGAGGCATACTGGCAAGAGGGCCTGTCGTGTTTCCTAAAAGAAGCCTTCTTGGAGGCGCACGAAGCTTGGGAGAGGGGCTGGCGCTCGGCCCGGGAACCGGAGCGCGCGCTCTGGAAGGGCTGGGCGCAGCTGGCGGCAGGTTGCCTGCATCTTCAGCGAGGCAACCCGAAGGGAGCTTACACCCTTTTCACCAGAAGCCGAGCTCGGCTGGCTCAGGCGCCAAGCTCCTACCGGGGCCTGGACATGAAAGCGCTGCTAGCGGCGCTTGAAGGACTGCTTGCGAATCTGGGAGATCCGGATTTGCCCCTTGCCCATCTGCTCTCCGTCTGCTCCCAGGGGGCCACACTTGGCCCTCGCTCAGCAGGGGCCGTATATTCGGAGCCGGCCTAAAAAAGGGGGTGCGCGGTTCATGAGCATACTGGTCTCCGAGCAAACCCGCCTTCTCGTACAGGGCTTTACGGGACGGGAAGCGACTTTTCACGCCCAACAGATGATCGAGTACGGCACCCAGGTCGTCGCCGGGGTCACCCCCGGTAAAGGGGGTACACGGCACCTGGAGCGACCGGTCTACAACACCGTCTACGAAGCCGTCCGCCAGGAGGGCGCCAACACGTCGATCATCTTCGTGCCTCCGGCGTTTGCGGCCGATGCCATCATGGAGGCCGCCGATGCAGGCATCGCGCTCATTGTCTGCATCACCGAGGGGATCCCAACCCGGGATATGCTCAGGGCCTATGAGTACGTGCGCAAGCGCGGTGTGCGGCTAGTCGGGCCCAACTGTCCAGGCGTGATCTCCCCCGGCAAAGCCAAAGTCGGCATCATGCCGGGCTTTATCCACCAACCCGGCTCCATCGGGGTCGTCAGCCGCAGCGGCACGCTCACCTACGAGGCCGTCTATCAGCTCACTCAGCTTGGACTGGGCCAGTCGACTTGCATCGGCATCGGCGGCGACCCCGTAATCGGCACCCGGTTTGTCGATGCGCTTGCGCTTTTCGAACAGGATCCCGAAACCGAGGGGATCGTGCTGATCGGCGAAATCGGGGGGACGGCCGAAGAAGAAGCCGCGGCCTTCATACGCGAACACGTAAGCAAACCCGTCGTGGCCTTCATAGCCGGCCAGACGGCCCCACCGGGCCGGCGCATGGGGCATGCGGGCGCGATCATCTCCGGAGGCTCCGGAACAGCGGCCGAAAAAATGGCCGCTCTCGAAGCGGCCGGAGTCACGGTTGTGCGCAGCCCCGCCGTGATCGGGCGCGCCATATACGAACGACTGCGTTAAAGCCCTCTTGGCCTGCCTCTAGTCTCGGACCATGCGATATTGGAGCTTCGATAGCGGCGCCCGCCTGTGGCGGATCGCCTTCGAAGGGTCCTTCTTGATCGCCGAGGTCCGGGATCCAGAGCGCAAGACGGCGCACCTGGTCGCTCTGGAGGCCGAAACCGGCCAACTGCGCTGGAGATGGCAGAACCCGGAAGAGCCGTGGTGGCTGGGCCTAGAGGCCGTAGGCGAGAACCTGGTGCTCGTGCACGGTTATGCCGACCCGAGGCTGCCTGAGCACCGCGGTCTGATCGCGCTTGAGCTCGAGACGGGGCGAGAGCGCTGGCGTTCGGCTGCGCATAGCTTGCTGTTTTGGCATCCCGAACAGGGGCTCTGCGCATATCGTCGTCAGGGGCTTGAGCTGCTCTACGAGCTTCTCGATCCGGCTAGCGGCCGGCTCCGGCGTGCCCTCGGTTCGGATCGTCGCCTCGTGGAGGCGCTGCGGCCGGAGGCGAAACCCCCGGTTTCGCATCAGGATGCCTGCTTTCCCGAGCCCGTGCTCCAAGCCCCGTTCCTCCTGGAGGCGGATCCGGGGCATTTGGAGGCGCTCTCTTGGGGACGCTGGTGGATTGGGGTCGCGTTTCGAGCGGACCGGGGCACCTGGCTGGAGGTTTGGGACGGTCCGCATGGAAGGCGGCTCTGGAGCGATCAGATCTCGCACGAGGTCCGCGCTCCTGAATCCGATGCGTGTCTGCTTCGGCGGGGCCGGCTTTATTACGCCCAAAACCGCCGCGTGCTTTTCTGTCTGGTCCTCGAATGAAGAAACCGACGTTGCGCCATAAGGCGTGATTGTGTACCATCTATGCCGTGCGTGCCGCGAACCACATAGGAGTGCGATGCATGCTGTTGCTTAGCTGGATTGTGAGCTTCGGAATCGGCTGCCACTGTGCCCCTGATTCCGCCCCCTCCTCCGGAGGGGAGGATCCACAAAGGCAGACCGCCTCTAGGCTTCCCCTTGAGCGTATCAAGCTTCCTTCTGGATTTGTGATCAGCGTTTTCGCCGACAACTTGCCTAACGCCCGCTCCATGGTCTTAAGCCCTCGCGGGATCCTGTTTGTGGGCACCCGAACCGCCGGCCGGGTCTACGCCGTGGTGGACGAAAACCGCGACGGCCGTGCCGATCGCGTCTACACAATCGCCCAGGGGCTCAACATGCCCAACGGGGTGGCCTTTCGCGACGGCTCCCTTTACGTGGCCGAGGTCAACCGGATCCTGCGCTTCGACAACATCGAAAACCGCCTCGAGAACCCCCCTCAGCCCGTGGTGGTGACGGATAAACTGCCTTCGGATCGCCATCACGGCTGGAAATTCATCGCCTTCGGGCCCGACGGGAAACTCTACGTTCCCGTAGGCGCCCCCTGCAACATCTGCGAGCGCGAGGACCCATATGCCACGATTCTGCGCATGGATCCGGATGGATCGAACGTGGAGGTTTTCGCCCGCGGGGTGCGCAACACGGTCGGTTTCGACTGGCATCCCGTAACGCGGGAGCTCTGGTTTACGGACAACGGCCGGGATTGGATGGGCGACGATCTACCCCCAGATGAGCTCAACCGAGCCCCGGGTCCGGGCCTGCATTTTGGCTATCCGTATTGCCACGGCCGCAACATCTCGGACCCCGAATACGGGCGCAGGCGGCCTTGTTCGGCCTTCGTGCCCCCGGTTCAAGAGTTGGGCCCTCATGTGGCCGCCTTAGGTATGCGCTTCTACACCGGCTCCCTGTTTCCGGCCGAATACCGCAATCAGATCTTCATCGCCGAGCACGGATCCTGGAACCGCAGCACCCCCATCGGGTACCGCCTTACGCTTGTGCGTCTGGAGGGCAATCGAGCCGTTTCCTACGAGGTCTTCGCGGAGGGCTGGCTGGGGCCGGATGGCTCCGTTTGGGGCCGGCCTGTGGACGTGCTCGTGATGCCTGACGGCTCGCTTCTGGTCTCCGATGATCACGCGGGCGCGATCTATCGGATCACCTACCGCCGCCCGTAAGCGGTGCCTTTAGAGAAACGGGAAACCCAAAATGCGCTTAGAGACGCTGGCCGTACACGCAGGCCTACATCCAGACCCCACGACAGGGGCGGTGGTTCCACCCATATACTTGTCGACGACCTTTGAACGAGCCCCAGACGGCTCCTTTCCGCATGGGTACATCTACAGCCGCCTGAACAATCCCAATCGGGTTCAGCTTGAGGAGGCCTTAGCCCAGCTTGAGGGCGGCTCAATAGCGGCCGTCTTCTCCTCGGGCATGGCGGCCATTATGGCCGTCTTCCAGGCCCTTCAGGCCGGAGACCACGTCGTCGTGCCCCAAGACGTCTACCACGGCACGGCGAAACTGCTGCGCGGGCTTTTTGTGGACTGGAAGCTAGCGGTTACATTCGCCGACGTCTGGGATCCGGATGCGCTGCGCGCCGCCTTGCGGCCCAATACGCGCCTGGTATGGGTGGAGACCCCTTCAAATCCCTTGCTGCGCATCACGGACATCGCCGAAACGGTGCGCATCGCCCACCAGATTGGAGCCCGCGTCGCATGCGACAACACCTGGGCCACACCCGTGTTGCAGCGTCCGCTGGAATTCGGGGTAGACCTCGTCGTGCACGCCACAACGAAGTACATCGGCGGCCATTCCGACGTAACGGGGGGCGCCGTCATCGCGCGCGAAGCGGATGCGTTTTTTGAACGCATCCGCTTTATCCAAATCCAGGGCGGGGCCGTGCCCTCACCGTTTGATTGCTGGCTGCTGCTGCGGGGCATCCGAACGTTGCCCTATCGCGTGCGCGCGCACTCGGCAAACGCCCTGGCCGTGGCCCGCTTTCTTTGCGCCCACCCGCGGGTGGAGGCCGTCTTCTACCCGGGCCTCGAGAGCCATCCGGGGCATGAGGTCGCCAAACGCCAAATGGCAGGCGGCTTCGGAGGCATGGTCGCTTTTCTGGTGCGCGGCTCAGCCGAGGAGGCCTTGGCCGTGGCGGCGCGCACGCGCCTGTTTATCCGCGCCACTAGCCTGGGCGGGGTAGAGAGCCTAATCGAACATCGCGCTTCAATTGAAGGGCCCGGCACGCGCGCACCGGAAAACCTGCTGCGGCTTTCGGTCGGAATCGAGCATCCTGAGGACCTCATAGCGGACCTGGAGCAGGCGTTATCTGGAGTCTAGCGACGCGACACGGCCATGGCAGAGGAGGACCGCCATGTTGAAGAGGGTTTTGGCGCTGCTGTTTTTGCTTGGGGTCGCCTTTCGGGTGTCGGCGCAGCAGGCGCTGCCGCTGGCGCAAGCGCCGGCCGTCGAGGGCCGGTTTGCGCCCGTAATAGAACGGGCGCGCGATTCGCTCCTTGCGCTTATGCGGGATCGGGCCATACCGGGACTACAGGTGGCCGTGGCCATCCGGGGACGCATCGTGTGGTCGGAGGGCTTTGGCTGGGCGGACCTGGAAAACCGCGTTCCCGTCTGGCCCAGCACGCGCTTTCGGGTGGCCAGCGTATCGAAGGCCCTTACCTCGGCCGCATTGGGGCTACTTTGGGAGCAGGGGCGGCTGGACCTAGACGCTGAGGTGCAGCGCTACGTGCCCTCCTTTCCGCGCAAACGCTGGCCCATTACGGTCCGTCAGGTGGCCGGGCACCTGGCCGGGATCCGGCACTATCGGGGTCAAGAGTTTCTGAGCAGCCGCCGCTACCGCAGCGTCTTGGAGGCGCTTAGCGTCTTTCAGGACGACAGCCTGCTCTTTGAACCCGGCACCCGGTATAGCTATTCCAGCTACGGCTGGAACCTGCTAAGCGCCGTCATCGAGGGTGCCTCAGGCGAGGAGTTCCTGGGCCTCATGCGCCGACGCGTCTTCGAGCCCCTCGGCATGCGCTATACGGTAGCCGAACACACGGACAGCCTCATCCTGGGCCGGGCTCGTTTTTACGTGCGCGACTCCCTGGGCCGAATTCTCAACGCCCCGTATGTGGATAATTCGGTCAAGTGGGCCGGAGGCGGCTTTCTGTCCACAGCCGAGGATCTGGTGCGCTTCGGCTCCGGGCTTCTCGAAGGCCGTCTGCTTCGGCCGCAGACCGTGGAGTTGCTCTTCAGCTCGCAACGCACCCGCGACGGCCGGCCCACGGGTTACGGGATCGGCTGGTCCACCGGGGAACGCGCAGGACGCCGCACGGTCTGGCATACGGGCGGGGCCGTGGGCGGAAGCGCCATTTTGCTGCTGCGGCCCGAAACGAGCGTGGTGGTGGCGCTGATCGCAAACATGCAGAACGCGGGGCTAGCGGGAGCGGGCTTTCAACTCGCCGTCTGGTTTGAGGAGGCCCTCCGTTAAAGCGGCACCTCCCGCTCGAAACGGGGGGGCCGCTTTTCGCGCAACGCGTTGAGCCCCTCACGAGCATCCGGGCCCAGGAAGCCCAGAAATTCCAGGGCAAGTGAGGTGTCAAAGGCCGGCCCGAAAAGCCGCAGCCAGTTGTTAAGGGCGTACTTCGTCCACCGCACGGCCGTGGGGCTGGCTTGGGCCAAGCGCCGCGCCACTTCAAGCGCCACCTCGTAGACCCGGTCGTCGTCTACGCATCGGGATACCAAGCCCATACGCTCAGCCTCCTCCCCCGATATGGGCTCGTTTAGAAGCAAGTAGTACTTGGCCTTGGCCATTCCGACCAAAAGCGGCCAAATCAGCACAGCGTGATCGCCCGCGGCCACGCCCAGGCGAAGATGTCCGTCCAGCATGCGGGCAGAACGCCCCGCGATCGAAACATCGGCCAGCAGGGCCACCGCCAAACCGGCGCCCACGCAGGGGCCCTCGATGGCCGAGACGATAGGCTTTGAGCAGTTGATCACGTTGTAGACCAGATCCCGAGCCTCCCTCCAAACCCGCACCAGCGTGCCGTAGTCCTGCATCATGGACTCGATAAGCGTATAGTCCCCGCCGGCGGAAAAAGCCCCCCCTTGGCCGCGCACGATCACGGCCCGAACACGGGGGTCTTCGTCGATCGCGCGCCAAACGTAGGCCAGCTCCCGATGCAGCTCGGCATCCGCGGCGTTGAGCCGACCCGGAACGTCCAAGATCACCTCCAGAATCCCCTCTTCGGGCCGCTCAAAGCGCAACCGACGGTAGGCCGCGTAGTGGTCCATTGTATCCCCCTTTCCTGCCAGCCAGTGAGCTCACCGGGAAGCCTCAGGCTCGGCGGAAGCCGCAACTCGGCGGGCGCGCCAGCGCCAGAGCCCGTATACGGGCAGGCCTGTGGCGACGATCAACAGCCCCACCGCCCCTTGAGCGGGCCGGGCCAAAAGCGTATTGAGCACAATCCCTAATGCGGCTAGCGCGAAAAGCACGGGCGTCCACGGATATACCGGCACCCGATAAACAGCCTCCGAAGGCTTCGACCGATCCCGACGTCGATACGCAAATAGGCTTAGCGCCCCCAGCCCGTAGAAGAGCCAGCCCGAAAAGACAACATAGGTCAAGAGGGTCTCGAAAGTGCCCAGCAGGGCCAGCAGCAGAGACCAGGCTGAGCTCACCAAAAGCGCCGGAACCGGCGTACGGTATCGCACATGCACCCAACCGAGCCAGGCGAAAAGCAACCCGTCTCGAGCCATGGCGTAGTAGACGCGTGAAGCCGTAAGCACGAGCCCGTTGGCCGCGCCCAGAATGGAGACGAGAATGGCCAGGGCCACCCAACGGCCGGCCGCGGGGCTCCATACGTGGGATACGGCCTCGGCAGCCACGCTCACAGAGCCCCCCATGCGCGCCGAGCCCAGGGCGGCAAGATAGGCCAAGTTGGCCAGGCTATAGAGCGCGATAAGCACAAGAAGCCCCACGCTGAAGGCCCGCGGAAAAGCGCACCGGGGGTTTCGGACCTCCCCGGCGCTAAAGGTTCCATACTGCCAGCCCTCGTAAGCCCATAGGACACCAATCAGACCTAGTCCGGCCCCGCTAAGCCAGGCCGGATCCCAGGTGGCGGGCCACCACTGTGCACGCTGCTCCCTAAGCCCTGAGCCCTCTGAGAGCCACAACAGAAGCAGGCTTAGGCCCAGTAGGGAGGCGATTTTAAAGAGCGTGGTGCCGTTCTGCAACCGGGCTCCATGCCGTACCCCGCGCACGTTGACGGCCGTCACGCACAGGATGAGCCCGGCGGCCGCCACCTTCTGCCCGAGCGCACCCAACGGTACCAGGTGGGCCAGATACTCCCCAAAGGCCACCGCAAGCGTGGCCAGCGCCCCAGAGGCGATAGCCAGTAGCAGCGTCCATCCGTACAGAAAAGCCACAAGGGGCCCGAAAGCTTGGCGCAGGTGCGCGTACAGCCCTCCGGCCTGCGGATGCCGAACGCTGAGCTCACCGTACGTAAGGGCGCCCAAAAGCGAAAGCAGCCCCCCTGCTATCCACACAACGAGCGCCAATCCCGCGTATCCTCCGACCTGCTGCAGGACCACACCGGGGACCAGAAAAATGCCCGATCCGATGACCAAGCCCACCACAAGCAGGGTAAGATCGCCCGTGCGCAGGGCGCGCTCCAGCTCTCCCATAGCGGACCTCTCGGCTTTAGGGGCGCACAAACAGAAAATAATCGTGCACGGCTCGGGCGATCTCGGCTATGGCCCGCTCGCGCGTGGCCGTGTCCCGGTCGGAGGACTTGATAAAGACGGCGATGGCCACGTGTCCGGCCCCGTCGGGCAGGGCGATGATGCCCACATCATTTAGCGTACCCCCGATGGTGCCCGTCTTGTGCGCCACGCGCGTGCCCGCAGGCAGTAGCCCAAGAAGCCGGTTCGGACCCGTTCGGCACCGGTACATGATGTCCAACAACAAGGCGGTGCTGCCCGGGCTTAAGAAGTGCCCCAGAAAAAGCTTACGCAGCAGCTCGGCCATGGCCACAGGGGTGGCCGTGTCGCGTTCGTCCGCATCGAAGCGCGCCGCGGCCGCCTGGCGCGCCTCTGGGCTCAGGCGGGCCTGCGCGCTGCGAAAACGCGCTATAGACCAAGGCGCGGTTTGATCCTCCAGCCCGAGCCAATCGGCGATTAGCCGCTTGGTGGGCCGGTGCACGCCGATTCCCTCGATCCCCCAGGCGCGCAGGCGCTCGGTTACGGCCTCGGGGCCGCCGACTAGGCGCAGGCATACGTCGGTGGCCGTGTTGTCGCTGATGAGCATCATGAGCTCTAGGTGGTTGCGCACCGAAAGCGCCACGCCGGGGTGCTGAAACAGATCGGCCAACGTGCCGGATCCGGGGCTTACGTCCGATGTGTCGATCGGCACCAGCGCATCAAGCCGCAGCTCTCCGCGATCGACCCGCTCTAAGAGCGCGATCGCGATGGGGACCTTGTAGGTGCTGGCCATCGGGAAGCGCTCCTGCGGGTTGAGCGCGACCCAACGACCGGTCTCGATGTGCACGGCCGCCACCCCCACTCGCCCTCCGGCTATGGAGGCCAGACGAGCGATTTCGCGCTCCAGACGCGCCAGGCTCGCATCGCCCTGCGCCCAAGCCGAGGGGCCTGCCCACAAGAGTGCAACAAGCCACGGGTACATCCTAGACCGCATAGCGCGCCTCCTCCGGTAACCGGCACAAGGTAGCTGAGGGGCCGGGCAAGCGCAATCTCTACAGGCCGTTGGTCCGAACCAGAAGCTGGATGGATTCGGACGGCAGCAGCTGGCGCAACTCGGCCACTAGCTCGGGGACGGGATCGATAAGCACGCGCCGGGCACGCAGCCGCTGCGGTCGGGATCGCTCGGGGCAATGCAACAGAAACTCCAACCGACGCTGACCGGGGTAGCGCTGACAAACGGCGTATAGGTCCTCCACGAGAGGTTCTGCGAGCTGATCAAGCCCAAGATGCAGTACCACGCCCTCGATGAGGGTATCGCGGGCTAAGGCGATCGGCCAGATCTCCAGGACGCGGATCTTAAGCGCACCCGTCTGGGTGTCGGCAATACCGAGGACGACCAATACCTGGTCGAGTTCTAGATAGGCCTGGTATTTATGAAAGGCTTCGGCGAAGCAGATGACCTCTCCGGAGCCCGTCAGATCCTCTAGCGTAACGAACGCCATGGGGTTGCCCCGGCGGTCTGTGCGACGCTGGACTTCGACAACGATGCCCACGACGCGCACTTTCTGTCCGTCCTGGATGCCATCCGGCTGTCCGAAGAAAGCCGTGGCTAGCGCCCGGGCTTCATCCTGATAGCGATGCAAAGGATGCCCCGACAGGTAAAACCCCAGTAGCTCGCGCTCCCGACGTAGCCTTTCCATGATGCTCCAGTCTCGAAGAAGGGCCGGCAAGGGGGGCTCAGGCGGCATCAGACCAGATTCGCCGTTGGGGGCCTCAAAGAGGCTATTTTGGCCGACCAGTTGGGCCTCTTGGACGCGCTGCGCATAGCGAATGGCGGCCTCCACCGCCTCTAGTTTCTGCGCCCGCGTGCCCTCTAGTTCGTCCATGGCTCCGGCTACGATGAGGGCCTCCAGGCAACGCCGGTTGACCGAGCGCAGATCGACGCGGCGGCAAAATTCAAACAGTGTCCGAAACGGCCCGCCTCGGGAGCGGGCCTCCAGGATCGCCTCCACCGCGCTCTCCCCTACCCCCTTGATGGCGGCCAACCCGAAGCGGATAGCGCCGCGCTGCACGGAGAAGTGCGCCCGGCTTGTGTTTACAGAGGGAGGCAGGATCTCCAGGCCCATGCGGCGGCACTCTTCGAGCAAGAAGGCGATGCGATCGGCTTTTCCGATTTCGGCCGTAAGGGCAGCTGCCATAAACTCCGCGGGATAATGCGCTTTCAGATACGCGGTCTGATAGGCCAAAATGGCATAGGCCGCCGCATGGCTTTTGTTGAAGCCGTAGCCGGCGAATTTTTCCATCATCTCGAAGACGCGCAGCGCCGTCTCCCGGTCTACGCCCCGTTCCATGGCCCCACGCACAAAGAGATCCCGATGCTGCGCCATCTCCTCGGGCTTTTTCTTGCCCATCGCGCGCCGAAGCAGATCGGCCTGTCCCAAGCTGTAGCCGGCCATGACCTGCGCAATGCGCATGATCTGCTCCTGATAGACAGCGATCCCGTAGGTAGGCCGCAAAATGGGCTCTAGCATGGGGTGCAGATACTCAACCGGCTCCAGGCCGTGTTTGCGGCGGATGTAGACGGGGATGTAATCCATGGGCCCTGGCCGGTAGAGCGCGTTCATGGCGATGAGATCGTCGATGCAGGTGGGCTTGAGCTCGCGCAGGTAGCGGCGCATGCCCTCGGATTCAAATTGGAAGACGGCGATCGTCTCGCCGCGCTGAAAGAGCGCGTAGGTCTTGGGATCGTCCAGGGGAATGCGATCCAGATCGATCGCAACGCCGTGGTTTTCCCGGATCATGGCCACGGCGTTTTTGAGAATCGTCAGCGTATCCAGCCCCAAAAAATCCATCTTAAGCAGGCCGAACTGTTCGACCCAGGCTCCCTCAAACTGGGTGGTCACGACCCCGCCTTCGGCCCGATATAAGGGCACGTACTCCATGAGATCCCCAGGGGCGATGATCACGCCCGCTGCGTGCACCCCCGTATGACGCGGAGAGCCCTCCAGCACCTGAGCGAATTGAAACAGCTTGCGCAGCGTGGGATCCGGCCCGTTGGCCATTTGGGCCAGTTCAGGGACCTCTTGTAGAGCTTGGCGCAACGAGACCTTGGGCCCCTCGGGAACGAGTTTGGCGATCGCATCCACTTGCTTGGGACTTAACCCCAGCACGCGGCCCACATCGCGTATGGCGCCGCGCGCGCCCATGGTGCCAAAGGTGATGATTTGACAGACTGAATTCCGTCCGTACTTTTCCACCACGTAATCGATGACCAGCTGCCGTCCCCGATCGTCGAAATCGATGTCGATGTCAGGCATCGAGACGCGTTCGGGGTTGAGGAAACGCTCAAAGAGCAGATCGTAGCGCAGCGGATCGACGTTCGTAATCCCGATGACATAAGCCACAAGCGATCCCGCAGCCGAACCGCGTCCAGGCCCCACCCAAACGCCTCGGCGGCGGGCTTCGTTGGTCAGGTCCTGCACGATCAAAAAGTAGCCCGCATAGCCCATCTGGCTGATGACCTTGAGTTCATAGCGGAGGCGCTCCGCAATCTCCGGAGTAATCTCCCCATAACGACGGCGGGCGCCCTCGAAGGCCAAATGCTCCAGATACGCGTCCATGCTCCGAAACCCCGGAGGAAGCTCGTAATACGGCAGCAGCACATCCCCGAAGCGGAGCTCGAAGGTGCAGGACTCGGCCAGGCGCAGCGTGTTTTCCAGCGCCTCCGGTACGTCCTGGAATAGCCTGGCCATCTCCTCCGGGCTTTTGAAATAGAATTCGCGCTGTTCGAAACGCAGCCGATTGGGATCGTGCAGATCCTTGCCCGTCTGCAGCGCCAGAAGCACGTCTTGCGCGTCGTGATCTTCGGGCCGGATGTAGTGTACGTCGTTGGTGGCGATCACGGGCACCCCGTAATCGCGCGCCCAGCGCAGAAGCACCTCGTTTACCCGCTCCTGCTCCGGAATCCCGTGCCGTTGCAGCTCGACGTAAAAATCCTCTCCGAAAAGATTCAGCCACCATTCAAAAACCTTCCGGGCCTCCTCTTCTCCGTGGCGCAGGATCGTTTGGGGGATCTCGCCTTGCAGGCAGCAGGTGCTCGCCACCAGGCCCTCCCGGCACTCGCGCAGCAGCTCTTTATCGATGCGGGGCTTGTAGTAGTACCCCTCTAGATACGCCAGCGTAGCCAGACGCACCAGGTTGCGGTAGCCCTGCGCGTTTTTGGCCCACAGCACTTGATGATAGCGGATTTTATCGGTCTTATCGAAGCGGCTTTTTTGTCCCAAATAAAACTCGCAGCCCAGTATGGGGCGGATGCCACGGGCCTTGGCCGCAGCGACGAACTCCGGGATGCCGAATAGGTTGCCGTGATCCGTGATGGCTACGGCCCGCATGCCCAGTTCCGCGGCCCGAAGCATAAGGTCTTCGATCCGAGAGGCGCCATCGAGTAGGCTGTACTGCGTATGCAAGTGCAGGTGTACAAATTCTGCCATAGGGCGCTTTGCGAAATCAACGAGGGCACGAGCGCGCCTGCCCCCTGGTTGGATCCTTGGGGAAGTTAGACTTCCAGGATCTCCTTTTCCTTAGCTGCTAACAGCTGATCGATGCGTTCGATGTAGCGGTTGGTGAGCTTCTGGATCTCCTCTTCGGCCGCATACCGCAGATCTTCGGGCAGATGGGCCTCTTTCTGCAGTGCGCGCACCTCCTCGATGGCCTCGCGCCGAATATTGCGCACGGCCACCTTGGCATCTTCGCCGATGCGCTTGACCCGCTTAACGAGCTCACGACGCCGTTCTTCCGTCAACGGCGGGATGGGAATGCGGATCACATTGCCGTCATTAGAGGGATTCAGCCCCAGGCCGGAGCTCTGGATGGCCCGTTCGATGGCCGTGATGGCACCTTTGTCCCAAGGCTGCACCACGATCAGCCGCGCATCGGGGGTAGAGATACTGGCCAGCTGCTGGATCGCCATGGAGGTGCCGTAGTACTCGACCCTGATGCCGTCTAACAGCTCTGGTGTGGCCTTACCGGCTCGGATATGCAGCAACTCATGCTGCAGGTGTTGCAAGGTCTTCTTCATGTGCTCTTCGGCGTTCCGCAGCACCGCCGAGGCGTTTTCCGGAAGCGGCAGCATACTCCGGCCTCCTCTAAAACTAGTCTTTACAGTACCGGGGTCGGCTCGCCCCAGTAGACGAGCGAACCTACGGAATCACCCTGCACAATGCGACGCAGGTTGCCGGGTACATGCATATTAAAGACGATGATCGGAATATTGTTTTCCCGGCACAAGGTGAAAGCCGTCAGGTCCATCACCTCCAAGCCCAACCGGATCACATCCGCGCCGGAGATCCGCTCAAAGCGCACAGCTGCCGGATTCCGCTCCGGATCGGCATCGTAAATCCCGTCCACCCGGGTCCCCTTGAGGATCACCTCAGCTCGGATCTCCATAGCGCGCAGGCTTGCGGCCGTATCCGTTGTGAAATATGGATTGCCTGTGCCGGCGCCGAAGAGCACTACCCGACCCTTTTCCAGGTGTCGGATGGCGCGCCGGCGGATGAAGGGCTCGGCGATCTGCTCCATCTTGATAGCCGACTGCAGGCGCGTGTGCACGCCTAGCTTTTCCAGCGCATCTTGCAGGGCCATGGCGTTGATCACCGTGGCCAGCATGCCCATGTAATCCCCTTGCACGCGATCCATGCCGAGGGCTTGAGCCTGGCTTCCCCGGAAGATGTTGCCTCCTCCGATGACGACGGCCACCTGACAACCCAAGGCGTGCACTTCGTAGATTTCGTGTGCGAAGCGCCTCAGCATCTCCGGATCGATGCCGTATCCTTGCTGGCCCATGAGGGCCTCACCACTGAGCTTAAGCAGGATCCGGCGGTACCGCAACGAGCCCATAGCCTGCCTCCAGCGGGGAAAATAGCGTGTTGCCCCTGAGAAAGACCACCTTCGAAGGCTACAAAAAAGGCGACCTTTCGGGGGTCGCCTCATCCTGAAACGGAAGCCTTAGCCTAGTTGGCGCTCACCGAGCATGTAGCGCACGAAGCGGAACAAGCGCGCCCCTGTGTGCGCACGCAGCACCTCAGATACCGTCTTTTCCCCGTCTTTGATGAAGGGCTGTTCTAGAAGCACATGCTCCTTGTAGAACTTCTCCAGCTTCCCCTGGGCGATGCGCTCCACAATGGCCTCAGGCTTGCCTTCGGCCCGGGCCTGCTCCCGGGCGATCTCCAGCTCCCGCTCCCGGATCTCGGCGGGCACAGACTCCCGGTCCAGGGCCACCGGGTTCATCGCGGCCACCTGCATGGCCATGTCGCGGCCCAAGCTCTGAAGCAGCTCCCCGCTGGCCTCGATGTCCACCAGAACGGCCAGCTTATTGCCCGGGTGCACGTAGGCCACCAGCACGCCCTGAGCTTGGAGTACGGTGAAGCGGGCGATCTCGATCTTTTCGCCTATTTTGCCTACGAGTTCGTGTAGCGCTTCGGCCACCGTGCGCCCCTCCCCATAGGATAGGGCCTGCAGGGCCTCCAGATCCGCAGGCGCGTGGGCCAGCGCGAGCTCCGCCACGCGATCGGCAAAGCACACAAAGTCCTCGCTGCGGGCCACGAAATCGGTCTCGCAGTTCACCTCCACCAAAACCCCTCGCTTGCCGTCCGGGCTGACCCGAGCCACCACAACCCCCTCGGAGGCCACGCGTTCGGCGCGCTTAGCGGCCACTTTTTGGCCCTTTTTGCGCAAAATCTCGATGGCCTTCTGGATGTCGCCCCCTGCTTCTTCGAGGGCTTGTTTGCAGTCCATCATCCCAGCTCCGGTCAGGTCCCGGAGTCGTTTTACGTCCGCAGCGGTGATCATAGCGAAGATCCCTCGTTTTCGGGCATATCCGACTCGGCCCCGGCCTTATCCCGTCCCGTGGCGCGCTTGCTGCGCTCGGCACGGGCGATGGCCTCCTCCCGCTTGCGCGCGGCCTGACCCTCTAAGACGGCATCCGCGATCAAACGCGTGATGAGCTCAATGGCCCGGGCCGCATCGTCGTTGGAGGGAATGGGGTAGTCGATGAGCTCTGGATCGCTGTTGGTGTCCACCATGGCGATGACGGGAATGCCCAGCCGGTTTGCTTCGGATACGGCGATGTGTTCGCGTTTGGTGTCGACGACGAAAACACCGCCGGGAAGCCGGGTCATCTCCGCCACGCCGGCGAAGACCTTCTCGAGCTTTTCGCGCTCCCGGATGAGCATCAGGCGCTCCTTTTTGGTGATGCTCTCGAAGGTTCCGTCGGTCTCCATGCGGGCGATCAGCTCCATGCGCTTGATAGCACGCCGGATGGTGGCAAAGTTCGTAAGCATACCCCCCAGCCAGCGCTCCACGACGTAAGGCATGCCGCAGCGCTCGGCCTCACGGCGGATAATCTCTTGGGCCTGTTTTTTGGTGCCCACAAACAGGACTTGCTTGCCTGATTTGACAATTTCGACAACGGCCTCGTAGGCTTCGTCGAGCAACTGCTGCGTGCGATGCAGATCGATGATGTGGATCCCGTTGCGCTCCATGAGGATAAAGTCGCGCATCTTGGGATTCCACCTGCGCGTCAAGTGCCCAAAATGACAGCCCGCTTGTAGAAGCTCCTCCAGGCTGACCCGATGCGCGCGGGGTTCGGCAACAACGCTCATGACCCATCCTTTCGGTTTGGAGTTTCGCCTCTACGCCCTTCCTCCCGCCCGGCCATCCCGCCCCGAGGCGGGACACTCCACCGCGGCGGTCCAGACGTATGTGTGCTCTCCGCCTGCACATCCAGCTGAATGCGCCCAGGCAGAGGTTGTATGCGGGAAAGCGCCTTTTACCGCTTGCTGAACTGGAAGCGCTTGCGGGCCTTGGGTTGGCCGTACTTCTTGCGCTCCACCATGCGCGGATCACGGGTGAGCAGACCTGCGTTGCGCAGGGGCTCCTGGAAGGCTTCGTTGTACCGCACCAAGGCGCGCGCGATGCCCAAGCGCATCGCACCGACCTGTCCGGTCGTGCCCCCGCCGCGGATGGTCGCCGTTATATCGAACTGGCCCAGTGTGCCGGTTAACTTGAGCGGTTGCAGGACCTCTTCCCGATGCCAAGCAAGGGGGAAGTACACCTCAAAGGGGCGCTTGTTGACCGTGATCTGCCCCGTGCCGGGCCGCAGATACACGCGTGCTGTGCTCGTCTTGCGTCTGCCAACGGCCTGATATTGGATCAACGCCATAATGGCCCCCTCACAGTTCGATCCGTTCCGGCTGCTGGGCTTGATGCGGATGGACCGGCCCGGCGTACACTTTCAGTTTCCGAAACTGCGCCCGCCCCAAAACCGTGTTGGGCAGCATCCCGCGGACAGCAAGCTCCAAGAGCCGCTCCGGCCGCCGCTGCGCCAGGTCCCGCGCCGTCTCCGTTTTCACCCCACCGGGATAGCCGCTGTGACGCCAATAGAGCTTCTGCGTCCACTTCCGACCCGTGAGCCGGATCTTATCGGCATTGATAACGACCACGAAATCGCCGACATCCACGTGGGGCGTATATTGGGGCTTATGCTTGCCCCGCAGAATCGCCGCGATCCGACTGGCCAGGCGACCCAGGGTCTTGCCTTCGGCGTCGACTAGGTACCATTTGCGCTCCACTTCGCCTGGCCTGGCTTGATATGTCTTATGCATCTGCACCGCGACTCCGGCTGCCTATAAAGAGAGCGCGCAAAAATAGCCGGCTTCGGCGCGTAAAGTCAAGGAAACTAGAGGCCTTGCACAAGGAAGGCCTCCACGGCGTAGAAGGCCGGCAAGCCCAGCTGATCCAGCTCACGGGCCGTGCCCTGGTTGCGATCGCGCGCACGCTGCCAGAACTCCCGATCATCGTAAGCGCCCGGGAACATAGCCCGATCTTTTTGGCTTTCGTGTTTAAAGATGGCCTCGATTTTCCACTCTAGCTCGGATTTCGACATGGGCACGAACACGGTCGCCTCCTCCAACCCCCACTCCTGCCAGGCGCCTCGATAGAGCCAGACCTGGGGGCGGGCGTACCCTGCGGCCTCGTACTGCTCCAGGGCGGCCATGATGGCGTTATAGCACATCCGATGGGTGCCGTGGGGATCGGAAAGATCGCCTGCGACGAAGATCGCATATGGCTCCAGCTCTCGCAGAAGGCCCAGTACGATCGCGATGTCGGCTTGGCTGATCGGGAGCTTGCGCACCTGACCGGTCTTGTAAAACGGCATGTCCAGAAAGCGAGCCGCTTCTGGGCCCAAACCGATCGTCTCCAGGGCCGCGATGGCTTCCGAGTATCGGATGTAGGCCTTCAGGGCCTGCACCTCGGGCAGGTCTACCTCCCCGGGCCGCTTGCGGCGGAAAAACTCGAAGATCCGATCTCGCTCCCGGCGCAGGCGCTCTAGGGCTTCGCCCGTGATGCCCAGTATGCCAGAGGCCATCTCCACGAAGCGCAGATGCCGGCGCACGTCGTTGTCGAAAACAGCCACGCTGCCGTTGGTCATGTAGGCCACGACCACGGTGTTATGGTTTTCGACGAGCTTGCGCAGCGTGCCGCCCATGGAGATGACGTCGTCATCGGGATGGGGGCTAAAAACGATCAAGCGCTTGCGCTTCGGCAGCCGGTCGGCGTAGTAGATCCGGCTCCGGAGGTCTTCGTAAATCCGCAGACAGAGCCGGTCCACGTCCCCGTAGCGGTGCACGAGGGCGTGCAGGTGGTGGTTGTAGAAATCGGCGCTCTCCAGATGCAAGATGGGCTTGCCCACCTGCTTGGAGAGCCAGATCACGGCTCGCTTGGCCAACGCATCGTCCCACGGTACGTCCATGACGAGCCAGGGGGTCTTGACGCGCGTCAGCTCCGCGGCAGCCGCCCGGTCGACGTAGACGAACGCGCTCGGATGCTCCTGCAGGAAGGAGGCCGGCACTTGACGGGAGATCTCCCCCTCAACCGCGCGCTGGATGATGGCCGCCTTGTGTTCCCCGGTGGCCATGAGGATAACCTCGCGGGCCTCCAGGATCGTACCCACCCCCATGGTGATGGCCTCTCGGGGCACGTTTTCAGCTCCGAAGAAGTCGCTGGCAGCGTCCTTGCGCGTGATCTCATCGAGTACGACCAGGCGCGTGCGCGTGGAACGGTCCGATCCGGGCTCGTTGAAGCCGATATGCCCGGAGCGGCCGATGCCCAACAGCACCAGATCCAGCCCGCCGTATTTGCGGATCATGCGCTCATACCACTGACAGTGTTCCTCGACGGCCTCGCGCGGAATATCCCCTCGCGGGATGAAGATCTGATCGGGGGGGATATCGAGATGCTCAAAGAGGTTCTCCCACATAAAGCGGTGGTAGCTCTGCAGCGAGTCGGGGTGCATCGGGTAGTATTCGTCTAGGTTGAACGTGACGACGTTCGAGAAGTCCACGCCCTCCTCCCGGTGCAGGCGCACAAGCTCCTGATAAACCCCGATGGGGGTGCTGCCGGTGGGCAGACCCAGGACAGCCCAGTCGCCGACGGCGCGTTTCTCCTCGATCAAGCGCACGATCTTCTTGGCGACCTGCACGGCCATCTGATGGGGGTCTTCGAAGATGAGCACGGGGATCTTTTCCCGGCTTGTGCCGGCGTTGATATACGTGGCCAAGGTGCGAGCGCTTGCGGATTCGGGGTGCGCAGGCGATTTGTGAACGCGTGAGGCCATATGGACGTGATCCCTGCTTGTTGAGGCGTTCGGCAAATAGGCATCTCGGGTGCGCGATCGCGCCTAAAGCTGCCCTGTGGTTCGGTAATGCGCTACGGTATCGGCCGCGGTTTCGGAAAAGGGGCGGAAGACCACCCCCAGTTCCTCTTGAGCCATTCGAACGTCGTAGCGTGGGGTCCGACAAGCGGCCTGCGCGATCTCTCGCGTCAGTCCTACGGGCTTGGGGCTAATCCACCCCCATGCCTCCCCAATCCAGCCGAGCCAGCGCAGCGCGTGCGCCCCTATGGGGCGCTCAGGCACAGGCCGTCCTAGCGCGTGGGCGATCTCCGCCAAAAGCTCTCGAAACGACTGCTCTTGCGCCGACAGCACGTAGCGGCGGCCTACCGTGCCTTTCTCCAGGGCCAAGCAGACGGCCTCGGCCACATCCCGGGCGTCTACGGAGGCGACCCGGCCCGGAGGATAGCAACGAATCCAACCCCGATGGAGGGCCCAAAAGAGCCGTCCTGTCCCCTCGCGGATGCGCCCTGGTCCGAAAACCAAAGCCGGATTCAGCAGGACGGCCGGAAGCCCCTCGGCGATGCCCCGATACACCTCAAGCTCAGCTAGGTATTTCGTGTAGCCGTAATACGAGGACCATGCGGGAAATCCGAAACGTAACGCGCCATCGATCGGCTCCTCATCCTCTGGAAGCCCCAGGGCGGCCACGGAACTGAGATGCACCAACCGCTTAAGCCCGGTCTGCAGGGCGACGTCGACAAGACAAGCGGTGCCGCGCACGTTTACGCGCCGCATCTGCGCCCGCCAGCGCGGATGAAAAGCCACCAGGGCCGCCGCATGCACAGCCGCGTCGGCTTCCCTGAGCAACGCCCGCAGAGCCTCTGGATCCTCTATGTCTCCGGGGACGAACTCCACGGAAGAAAGGCAATCGGAGAGCACATCCAGGCGATCCGGACGGCGAACGAGGGCGCGCACCTTTAGCCCCCTGCGCAGAAGCGCCCGAACCACGTGGGAGCCCACTAGCCCTGTGGCGCCCGTAACGGCCACGATCATACCGACTTCACAAACGGAGCGTTTCCCTTCAACCGGCCTATGCTGCCAAATCCTAAAGGAAGGCGGGCACCATCGCACCTCGCCATTCGCAGTGCCTACGGAAAACTGAGCAACCGAGACATTCTCTGTCTAGTTTTGCAAAAATCCGACATCGAGAGCGTTCGTCCGCGATCTACCTGGATATGGGGTGTGCCTTGCGCGCTCGGGCGGCTAGCTTGCGGAATCGTTTTGGCACATGACGGATCGAATTTGCCCGCACTCGCGATAGAAGCGCAACCGAAAAGACCCGGTCTTTTTGCCGAACGCTTGACGCGCTGAGCTTCCGGATAATTGTTTTTGGATATCTAGTTGAGGAGAATCCGCCTATGAAGCGCCTCGGATACCTGCTATTGGCTCTCGTCGCCAGCGCCTGCGATCGCGTAACGCCACTCGTAGAGCCGGAAAGCGACCCCGCGCTCTTAGAGGCGGAGCTAGAGTTTCAGGAGGTGCAATCCCTGCCGCGCCTGCCTCGGGAGGCGCCGACGCGTATAGGGGCTTACGTGATCCGAATCGAACACGTATCCCTGACCGGACCCCATGTGGAGGTTTCCGTCACGCTGCGTCGGCTTGGTCCGGAGGCCGGAGAAGGTTGGATGAACCCCTTTTTCTTTCCCGCTGGCTCTAACCAAGGAATCGGGCTCATGCTTGTGGTATTTGACCCCGGTAGGGGCCTTTTCCGGGCCCTATGGAATGGGCAGGTGGACGGTCAGCCAGGCATACCCGGGACGACAGGACAAGAGCCCCCAGGATGGGAGCGCCGCATGCGGGTGCGTTTCGCCGTGCGCAGTGGCTACGTTCCGATATATCTGCGGCTTGGAAGCTTCCGAGAGGGGGTTTCCCCCCTGTTTCCCTTTACCCGCTACACGGAGCTGCGACCTGTAGCGCTTGTGTACCTGGGCACTAAGCATCCCGGTCTGGAGGGGCTTCTACCGGATACGGCTCTGCCTGTGGGAAGCTCCGTTCGGCTCTATAACGGCTGGGAGTTCAGCGTGATCGGCTTAGAACTGACTGAACGCGCCCTGCCCGTAGAGGGCGGAGGCCCTTGGAGGCCTCAGCCAGGCAGCCTCTGGGCCATCGTGCGGCTACGCATCCGATGCGCAGCTACGAGCTCTTGTGTGCAACCGCCGCTTAATCCGTTTCATCTCATCCGACCCGTTGAATCGAGCGTGTTGCTCTTCGTTGGCCCCGCCCCTTACCGACCTTGGCCCGGTTCGACGGCCGAAATCGGGCCTCAGCTGCGGGAGCTAGAGCTCGTCTTCCGTACGCCCCAAAGCCCGTGGTGGGGCGGCTGGCTGCTATGCGAGAACTTTGGCGTGTACGAGGGACACCCTCAGCGGCTGCTTTTTTTCGCGCTTCCGGCCCCTGAAAGCAGCTAAAAGCCCGATACGGAACGTAGCTCCCAAATGGTGCCCGCCAGGGTTTCGGTGAAAACCGTAATGGGATCTGTCCTTTGGCGTATGATCCCCGCCCCCCGGGCGACCCAAACGGTGATCGTAACGGGTACGGTGACGTTTATCGGGCCCGCGGGCGACTGCAGGTTGCCCTGCAGGGCGGCGTTGAGCACAAACTTGGCCGCATCGCGAAACGTGCCAGCTGGCACTGTGACGGTTTCGATGCCCACCTGGCGGCCGGTGGAGTTGACCTGTAAAGTGCCCGTGAAGCTGAGCCCGCTCAGGACGCCCTGCACCTGGTAGGGCCCTGACGGGAAAAAGCTATAGCCAGAGGCCCCGGCATCCCAACGGATAAAGGGCTGCCAGCTAGGGCTGAAACCTCCCGTGACGCGAATCGAGGCGGTCAGGGCTCCTAGTACCTCTCGAGGGCTGCGGTAGTAGCGCCAGAGGTTGCCATCCCCATCCAGGTGCACGTACGTCGTGTCTACAGCCGAACCCGTAACATTGCGCTGCAAGATAGCCGAGCGCCCGCCGATGGAGACCTCAGCTGCGTTCTGCGTGGTGCGCTCTCCCGTTTTGGTGCGATCGGCCTCGTTGGCCTGCCGAAAGCTGTAGACGTCGTAAGTCCAGGTGGCCCCGATGGAGCCGGAGAAATACGGCTTTTCGGTCTTTCCGCAACCCAGCCCCAGAAGGGCTGCTAGCAACCAGGCACCGTAGCGTATGCTCTTCATGGCCTGCTCCCTTAAATAGCAAGACACCGTCCGCGCTTAGCCGAGGCCTCAGCGGCTTGGTGAAGGGCCTACGTCCGCGTCGCGGCAATGCGTTTATAGGCTTCCAGGAGCTCGCGAACATGTTCGGCCGATCGATGCAAAAGCCTCCGCTCCTCTTCGGTCAGCTTGAGTTCGATCACCTCCTTGATGCCTCCTCGGCCGAGCTTGACAGGGACCCCGAGGAAGAGGTCGCGGATCCCGTACTGACCCGTTAACCAGGCCGCGACGGGCAGAATCCGGTTGCTGTCCTTGATGATGGCCTCGATCATCTCGACCACGGCCGTTCCAGGGGCGTACCAGGCGCTGGTGCCCAGCAGGTTTACGATCTCCCCGCCGCCGTATCGGGTGCGTTCCACGATCTGGGCCAGGGTCCGTTCATCTAACAGCTCCGTTACCGGGATCCCCGCCACGCTTGTATAACGGGGCAGGGGAACCATCGTATCCCCGTGCCCTCCCAGCAGGAGCGCCTGAACGTCGCGCACCGAAACCTTGAGGGCCTCGGCGATGAAGGCCCGGTAGCGGGCCGTATCCAAGACCCCGGCCATACCGAAGACCCGCTGAGGTTCAAAGCCGCTCGTCTCGTAGGCCACGTAGGTCATGACGTCCAGCGGATTGGAAACGACGATCAGGATCGCATCCGGAGAGCGCCGCACGAGGTTTTCCGTGACCTCTTGTACGATGCGCGAGTTGGCGTCCAGTAGATCGTCCCGGCTCATACCGGGCCTGCGGGGCAGGCCCGCCGTGATGACACAGATGTTCGAGCCCTCCGTGGGGCCGTAGTCTTGCGTGCCGATAAGACGGGTGTCAAAGCCCGCAATCGGGCCACTTTGCGCGATGTCGAGCGCCTTGCCTTGGGGTAGCCCCTCTTTGATGTCCACGAGCACGACCTCTTGGACCAGATCCATACGGGCTAGCACGTCGGCCACCGTAGCCCCCACGTTGCCGGCCCCTACGATGCTGACTTTCATGATCGAACACGTCCCCTTGCTTTTGATGTGCGGAAATTACGTCTTCGCTCGAAGGCCGAGCAAACCTACAGCTGGCGAAACCGCAGCCGCTGCTGATGCTCCCGATACAGGCGCATGATGAGCGCAACCAGAAACATGTTCGTCAGCAGCGCCGAGCCCCCGTAGCTGACAAACGGCAGCGGGACTCCGATAACGGGCATTAGACCCGTGTTCATGCCCACGTTGATCACGATGTGCACAAGCAGCAAGCTCACCACCCCGATGCCAACCAGACGCGTGAACCAGCCTCCCCGTTCGACCATATGGAGCAAACCCAGCAACAATACGGCGTAGAGCGCCAAAACGCTCAAAGTGCCCACAAGACCAAACTCCTCCCCGATTACGGAGAGGATGAAGTCCGTCGACTGAGCCGGCACAAACCCCGCCTGCGTCTGAGCCCCTTGGAGGAAGCCCTTACCCCATATGCCACCGGAGCCAATGGCCATCTGCGCCTGAAGCACGTTCCAGCCCGCCCCGCGCGGGTCAAGCTCCGGGTTCACAAAGGCCTCCAGTCGGGCTACCTGATGCGGTTTGAGCAGATAAGGCAGCGCAAAGACGCCGGCCAGGGCGGTCCCGTTGAATAAAGCCCCGAAGAACACCAGGCGGCGATCCCGTTCGAGCATCCCCACAAGCAGCGCGCCCCCTATCGCCACCCCCGTGGCTATGCGGAGATCAAGCAACCCCAGATAGAGCACCAAGACAGGGATGATCATGGATACCGTAACGCCCAAAGACAGGCCCGAGCCGAAAAGCAGGGCGGGGATGAGGATGAGAAAGACGAGGGCCGTGCCCGTATCGTTTTGTGCGATGAGTAGTATTACGGGCGCCAGCACCAACAATACGGGCAGCATCCCATCGCGCAACCGCCCCATCAGCGGATAGTAGCGCTGTAGCCAGTGCGCCCGGGGCCGGAGGCGCGCAAAGGAAACGAACGTGTTGCGCTGTCGAAGCCCGCTCAGATAACGGGCCATGGCCAAGAGGGTGCCGATCTTCATGAACTCGCCCGGCTGGATGCCCACTGGACCGAAGTAGAGCCACGATTTGGCGCCGTTGACCTCTCGCCCCCATAGCACCGTGGCCGCGACCAACAGCAGCGTAACCCCATAGATCGGATAGGCTAGCTGGTAGTAGGCCTCCTCCGGGAGCAAGAAAACGAAACCCACCAAAAGCAGGGCTAGGACGAACCAGAGCAGCTGCCGCTCAAAGTTAGCCCTCAGGATCGGGCTCAAATGTTCGGCGGCGACCCCGTGTGTGGTGCTGTAGATCGCCAAAAGCCCCCACAGGATGAGCAGCAGAGCCGCACCCGGCACGGCGTACCAGGCCCATCCAGGCATCCAGGAGCGCTTGGAAAGAGAGCCCATATAGGGAGCCCCTAGCGCAAGCTGAGCGGACGGCTGACCGTCTGCGGCCGAACAGACCGGGTTCGAAGATAGCGCTCAAAAAGCGCCCGCGCGATCGGGGCGGCGTGAACCCCACCGAAGCCAGCGTTCTCCACCAACACGGCTACGGCGATGCGGGGCTTCTCAAACGGGGCAAAGCCGATAAACCAGGCGTGATCGCGCCCATGAGGGTTCTGCGCCGTGCCCGTTTTGCCCGCGACCGCGATCCCGGGCACGCGCGCGGCCCTTCCGGTTCCGGCCTCCACGGCCAGACGCATACCCTCTCGAATAAGCGCTATATAGGTCGAATCTATGGGTATACGCCTGGGCGCTTCACGCCAAAGGCGTTCTTGTCCGGTTTGCGGATTGCGCATCCGACGCACCACATGAGGGGTGTAGTACCAGCCCCCGTTGGCCAGGGCCGCGCAGTAGGCCGCCATCTGCAGGGGTGTAACGGTCAGGTTGCCTTGGCCGATACCGAGGCTGATCAGGTAGCCCATCGTCCAGCGGCCTGGCCCGTAGAGGCGGTTAAAGTAGGCGCTATCCGGCAGCACACCGCCCCGCTCTCCGGGCAGGTCGATGCCCGTGGGCCGACCGAAGCCGAACTGCCGGCCGTACCAATGCCAGCGCTGCAGGTTTAGGCGGGTCATCAGCCAGTAGAAGAACGTGTTGCAGGAGACCTGCACGGCGCGCTGCGCGTTCACGGGCCCGTGAGCGCCGCCGTAACAACGGAAAAAGCGGCCGAAGTAGAACCCCCCTCCACAGCGTACGGTCGTTTGCGGCGTAATTATCCCCTCTTGCAACGCCAGTAAAGCCATAAAAGGCTTGAACGTGGAACCGGGAGGTTGCTCGGCCTGAATGGCCCGATTGAACAAGGGCCGCGCCGGATCCGTGTTGAGGTCTCTCCAAAGCGAGGGGTCTACCACACCGGTAAGCGCCTTCGGATCGAAATCCGGACTGGAAACGAGCGCCAGTATCTCTCCGTTCTGGGGGTCTATAGCTACTACCGCGCCCTGACGCCCGGTCATGAGCGACTCGGCCAGCGCCTGCAGGTTGGCGTCTAGACCCAGTTCCAGGTCAAATCCGCTTTGCGGGGGCACATCCTCACCGCCCTCCCGATAAGGTCCTATAGCCTGACCCAAGGCGTTTACCAGCACCAGGTGTTGGCCCCGCTGTCCGCGCAGCTCGGCCTCGTAAAACCGCTCCAGGCCTGTATGCCCTATCAGGTCGCCCATCTGGTATACGGGCCGGCGCCGGGCCAGCTCCCCGGCCGAAATCTCCCGGACGTACCCGAATACGTGCGCCCCCCGGACACCGGCCGGATACCGGCGACGGGTCTCCACCTGCAGATCAATACCGGGGAAGCGATATAGGTTCTCCTGCAGCCGGGCGAATTGCCGGGCGTCGAGATCCCGAAGCAAGCGAGAGGGGCGATAGAGGCTATAAGCGCGCGCCTGCCGATAGCGAGCCCAGAGGAGCGAATCCGGCACCCCTAGCAGACGAGCCAGCCCTGGAATTTGCCGGGTGTCGAAGTCAACGGGCGTAAGGGTGACCGTAAAGGCCGGCTCCGTATCGACGAGCACGACCCCATTGCGATCATACAGGGTGCCCCGGGGAGGATCAACCGGCTGGGCCCGCAGCGTAGTTCGACGGGAACTTTCCGCGTGTCGCCAGTACTCTATGGCCTGCAGCCAGAAAAGCCGCAGCGCAAGCAGGCCCATGAGGGTCAGTATGGCAAACCGCAACAGCCGAAGCCTACTTACGGGTTCGGGCGCTATGGGGGGATTAGGCGACACGATGGGGCCTCCAGAACAAAAACCCGATCCAGGCTATGAGGGCCGTATACAGCGCTCCGCCTAGCCATACCGAGCCAACCAGTCTACCCAATGACACAGGCTGGCCAAGAGCCAACAACCCCACCCAAAACGTATTATGCAGCAGGGCGGACAAAAACGCCACTAAAGCGGCTTCCTGCGAGCGCAAGACGAATCCCGCTCGGTCTTCTATGGGATAGAGGCCGATAAGATAGCCGGTAAGGGTCTTGGTGAACATCTGCAGGCCCCAGCTGTCGCGGATGGCATCAAGCAGCAGGCCCGCCATAAACCCCACCAGCAAACCCTCTAGTCGCCCCCGCCGAAGCGCCACCCAGGCCACCAGGAGCAAAAGCGCATCCGGCACCGCCCCCCAGAGGATCAAGCGCTCTAAGAGGATCGCCTGCGCCAATCCGATCCCTAGAAGGCCCCCTATGTAGCGCAACCAACGCGCGATCATCTTGCGCTAAATCCGGAGCGTTCGATCGCCACGCGCTCAGGATCGGCCCGAAAACGCAGCACGAAAACCGCCTCAAGCGACCACAACGGTACAGCGGGTTCAAGCTCGATGTGCCAAAAGGGTCGACGCGGATCAGCACGCACGCTATGCACGCGCCCGATCAGAATCCCCGCCGGGTAGTCCAAACTCAGACCCGAGGTCAAGACCGAATCCCCGGGGCGCACCTCTACGCTCGGAACGATGTAATCAAGCAGCAGCCGATCGGGCCTACGACCATCCCAGCGCACCACACCGAGGGCTCGTTGCCGCATCAACACGGCGCTCACGCGCCAGTCCGTGTTCAAATACGCCTGGGCTAAGCTATAACGGGACCCCACTACGAGGATTTTGCCCACTAGCCCCTCGGGGGTCACGACAGGCATGCCGGGTTCAACGCCAGAGGAGCGCCCGATGCCGAGTACAAGCCGGTTGTGTAGGCCCGTAAGATCCTTCCCCACCACACGGGCCGGCACGGCGGGCCAGGCGCGAAACAGGGAATCGGGGGCCCGCCACCAGCCCTCCAGGCGTTGATACAGCACCTCCGCCGTGCGAAGCTTGCTGAGCTCCCCTGAAAGGCGCAGGTTTTCTTGGCGCAGCCGCTCATTTTCCCCGGCCAGCCGGAGGATCCCTAAAGCCCGATCCGTGTAATCGAGCACCCAAGCCGTGGCCCCTAAAGCCAACAGACGGAGCAAACGAAGCTGTTCGCTCTGTTGATGCAACAGCGTAAGCAGGCTCAAGCTGAGCAGGACCGCGAGCAACACGTGGTCGCGGATCCGCCCCCAGATGCGCCAGAAGCCTGCCATGGGGAAGACGCCTTACGAGAGGACCTTGGCGTAGGTATCCAGGTCATCCAAGACCTTGCCCGTTCCGCGCACGACGGCCGTAAGGGGATCATCGGCCACGTGCACCGGAAGCTGCACACGTTCTCGGATGAGTCGGTCTAGCCCCCTTAGCAGGGCGCCCCCGCCGGTGAGCATGATGCCGCGCTCTACGATATCGGCCGCCAACTCCGGGGGCGTGCGTTCTAGCGAACGAACCACAGCCTCCACGATGGCCTGTACGGGCTCCCGGATCGCCTCCCGTACATCGATGGAGCTAATCGTACGCGTACGGGGAATGCCGTATATGAGATCTCGGCCCCGCACCGTGATCTCTAGCTCAGGATCCAATTCCACGGTGGACCCGATTTCGCATTTGATGCGTTCGGCTGTGCGCTCTCCGATAAGCAAGCTGTGGTGCTTGCGGAAGTACTGGATGATGGCCTCATCGAGCTCGTTACCGCCAATGCGGATGGATTCCGCCAAGACGATCCCACTTAAGGCGATGACAGCGATCTCGGTCGTACCCCCCCCGATGTCGACGATCATATTCCCCACGGGCTCGTGCACGTTGAGCCCGATCCCGATGGCCGCCGCCATGGGCTCGTCGATCAGGTATACTTCGCGCGCGCCGGCTTGCTCGGCCGAATCCCGCACGGCGCGCTTTTCGACCTCTGTGATCCCGCTTGGCACGCAGATCACGATCCGGCGGGTGGACGTGTACCATCGGTTCTGAACCCGGCGGATAAGCCCACGGATCATCTGCTCGGCCACCTCGAAATCCGCGATCACCCCATCGCGCAGCGGCCGAATCGTTTGGATCTCGGGGTGGGTCTTTTCGTGCATCTGCAGGGCCTCATGACCGATGGCGATCACTTTGCGCGTGGAGCGGTGTACGGCCACGATAGAGGGCTCATTAAGCACGATACCTTTGCCTCGCACGTACAGCAACGTGTTCGCCGTACCCAGGTCGATAGCCACGTCGATCCAGAGAAAATCCAACAACCCCATGCCTACGTCCCTTCAGTGTCGGAAGTGTCTTGTTCCGGTGAAAACCATCGCCACCCCCATCCGATCGGCCGCCGCCACCACCTCGGCGTCTCGAATCGAACCGCCGGGCTGTATGACGGCCCGCACACCGGCTTCGGCTAGCACCTCTAAACCGTCGGGAAACGGGAAGAAGGCGTCCGAAGCCGCCACAGCACCCCGAAGGGCGAAACCGGCCTGCTGCGCCTTCCAGACGGCCAAGCGCGCCGCGTCAACGCGGGACATCTGGCCGGCCCCTATGCCCAAAGTGGCCCCTTCCTCGGCCACGACGATCGCGTTGGATTTTACATGCCGCACCACGCGCCAGGCGAACCGAAGCGCCCTCCATTCGGCCTCTGTGGGCTGGCGCCGGGTGGGAACCCACCAAGATACGTCCGCATCCGCGCCCGTGTCGCGCTCCTGCACCAGCACCCCCCCGAGCGCGGAGCGCAGTTGCCAGCGGGGCCTCTGGGCCGGACGCCAGCGAATGAGCCGACGATGGCGCTTCTGTTTTAGTCGCTCCAGAGCCTCCGGCGTAAAGTCCGGCGCCAGGATAATCTCCGTAAACAGCTGATCTACGGCCTGCGCCGCCTCGTCGTCTATGGGGTGGGTAAAAATCACGATCCCCCCGAACGGGGCCTGCGGGTCGGCTCGCAGGGCCCGCTCCCAGGCCTGGCGCGCACTGCCGCCCAAGGCCACCCCACAGGGGTTGGTGTGCTTGAAGATGGCGCATAGCATCGCGTCCTCGGCGAACTCCTCAGCCAGCTGAAGCGCCGCGTCGATGTCGAGCAGGTTGTTGTACGAAAGCTCCCGCCCGTGAAGCAACTCGATAAAAGCGGCCATGTCGCCGTAAAAGGCCGCCCGCTGATGAGGGTTTTCCCCGTAGCGAAGCGGTTGCGCCAAGGGCCAGGCCTGCGCCCACCATGTGGGCCATGGCTCTTGTGCAAAGTACTGAGCTATAGCCGCCTCATAGGCCGCCGTGCGGGCGAAAGCGGCCTGAGCCAGTTGCTTTCGGGTCCGAAGCGAAAGCCGCCCGCCGGAGGCGCGCAACTCCTCCAGAATCTCCGCATACTGAGCCGGGTCGGTCAGCACGGCCACCCATTGATGGTTTTTGGCCGCCGCGCGCACCAGGGCCGGCCCCCCGATATCTATTTGCTCTATCGCTTCCTCCTGCGTCGCTAGGGCTTGAGCGGACGCCTTCGGAAACGGGTAGAAATTGACCACCACCAGATCTATGCATTCCACCCCCCAGCGTTCCAGCGCCTCTAGGTCCGCCACTTGATCCCGACGGGCCAGAATCGCGGCGTGCAGCTGCGGATGCAGGCTCTTAACCCGCCCCCCGAGCATCTCCGGCCAGCCCGTGTAGGCCTCTACGAGCGTCACCTCTAGGCCAGCCTCTCGCAGTGCGCGCGCCGTCCCCCCCGTGGAGAGCAGCTCCACGCCCAACTCCTGCAGCGCACGGGCCAGCTCCAGCAGACCGGTCTTGTCGGAAACGGACAGCAACGCCCGTCGAACCTGAAGCTCCTGCTCCAAAACGGGCTCAGGAGGTAGAAGCTGCACCCGTCCGTTTTGCAAACGAATACGCCCCTGGGCTAGCCAACGCACGGCAAGCGGCAACAGCCGATGCTCTACAGCCTGCACGCGCGCCTGCAGCGACTCAGGCGTATCCTCGGGCAGCACGGGCACGGGCTCCTGGACTACAATGGGACCCGCATCGTAGGCCTCGTTTACCAGGTGCACCGTAACCCCCGTCCAGCGCACCCCGGAGGCGAGCACAGCCTCGTGCACGCGCCGTCCGTAGAAGCCCTTTCCGCCAAAGGCCGGCAGCAGGGCCGGATGCACGTTTAAGATCCGGTCTCGATAGGCCGAGACCACGGCCGGGGGGATCGGCCGCAGATATCCAGCCAAAACCAGGCCCTCAACCCCGTAGGGCCATAGCACGGCCTGCAGGGCTTGGGCGAAGGCCTCTGCGTCCTCCGTAAAGGGCACTACATGAGCGGGAATGCCCTGCTCTTGGGCCCAGCCCAAGGCCGCGCAAGCCCGGTCGGATACCACGCAAGCGAGCTCCGCCGGTACATAGCCTGACCGAATAGCCCCCCAGAGGGCGCGTAAATTCGACCCGCGACCGGATACGAAAACGGCTAACCGCATCATTGGTTGCGACGCTTCCCGTAGATGTGCCTCTGCGGCGGCTTGCCCGGCTCGGAATGGGACACAAGAAACCCCAGCAGAACCGCACGCCGTCGCCAATCGACCCGAAGATCCTCACTTGCGGATCGATCCCGCTTTGCGAGCAGAAGGCGACCCGCTGTGTGCGCTTTCCGAAAACATCCGATTCGGATGCGGCAGATCTTCGGGGCGCCGCTAATTACGGAAAACGGCCGCGAAAGTCAAGAAAACAAACAGGCGCGTCGCCCTCTCAGGGACGCGCGCCTGGCAAGTGGTGTGGGTTGAGATTAGGTCTTTGGACAACTCCAAGTAATGCAGCAAGGAACGATCGGGTCAATAGCGGGCGGTGACGGCGCGCCGCTTCAGCGCGGAGATCCAGCGCGTGATGTCGATCTCCTTCGGGCAGGCCTGCACGCAGTTGAAGATCGTGTAGCACTTCCAGAGGCCTTCGTTGCTGTCGACGATGCGCAGCCGCTCCTCCGCGCCCTGATCCCGGGAGTCGAACACAAACCGGTAGGCCTTAAGCAGGGCGGCCGGGCCCAGGTAGTCGGGATCGGCCCAGGTCGAAGGGCAGCTTTGGGTGCAGGCCCCGCACAGGATGCATTTGGTGGCCTCTTCGATCAGGGCGTGCTCCCGAGGGCTTTGCAGCCGCTCCCGCTCCGGCGGGGGGTCTTCGTTGATGAGCCAGGGCTTGACGGCTTCGTACTTCCGGAAAAAAGCACTCATGTCTACGACCAGGTCCTTGATCACCGGAAGCACGGGCAGAGGCTCGATGGTGATCTCAGAGCCCAAGTCCTTGACGAGCACGGAGCAGGCCAGTTTGTTCTCCCCGTTGATCCGCATGGCGTCGGACCCACATACGCCATGGGCGCAGGAGCGTCGATACGTGAGCGTGCCGTCGATGTTCCATTTGATGTAGTTGAGCAGGTCTAGAACCCGATCCATGGGATCAGCCGGCACCTGGTAGGTTGCCCAGTGCGGCGCCGAGTCGGTCTCGGGATTGAAGCGCTTGATTTTGACTGTCACCTGCATGGGTCGTTCCTCGCCTTCAGATGGCTCCGCGAATGGTCCAGTAGCCTAGCCACAAGAGGGCACACCCCAGGAGCAATCCGCCCCAAAGGCCCAGAAGCCTAATCAAGTCATAGTCCCCGTTGCGATAACGCATCCACGCCCGACGCCCCCCATGTAGAGCTAGAATGCTCAGGGCCACGGCCCAGATCAGGGACATCGTCGACCAGCTGTCCATCAGTACTTGCGCTCCTTGGGCTGGAAGAAAGGATACTGCTCCGCCGGCAAGATGACCACGGGTCGATAGCGCAGCTCTGTGGACTGATCCGGGTGTCGGTAAAAGAGCGTGTGCTTGAGCCAACGTTGATCGTCCCGATTGGGATAGTCTTCTCGGGTGTGGGCGCCGCGGCTTTCCGTGCGGGCTTCGGCGCTGTGGATAATCGATTCGGCTACGTCCACCAAGGACAGCAGCTCCCAGGCCTCCATAAGATCGGTGTTGAACTGCTTGCCGTGGTCGTCGATGCGCACGCGCTCAGCCCGCTGGCGTATCTCGGCGATCGCTTGGCGAGCCTTCTCCAAGGTCTCGGCGGTGCGGAAGACGGAAACGTAATCCATCATCATCTGCTGCAGATCGGCCCGCACCCGAGCCACGGACTCCCCCTCGGTGCGGCTCAAGATAGCCTCCAACACCTGCCGAGCCCGCTGCTCGGGGTTATCCGGAAGCGCAGGCAGCTTGCGCCCGCCTGTTTCGAGTTCGCGCACAATGGCCTTGCCCACTCGACGTCCGAAGACCACAAGATCCAGTAGCGAGTTGGTGCCCAGCCGGTTGGCGCCGTGCACGGAGACACAGGCCACCTCTCCAGCCGCATACAAGCCCGGAACGTACTCTAGCTCAAAAGACGGGGTGACCCAATGGCCCTTTGCGTCCTGATAGTTTCCGTCTCGACCGTCTAGCAACCGAACGGACCGGTAGACGCGTCCGTCCACATCCGTCGGAATGCCCCCCATGGCGTAATGGCAGGTGGGGGCCACGGGCACAGGCTGCCGTGACGGGTCGATACCGAGGTAAATCTTCGAAAACGTGGCGATCTCGGGAAGTTTCGTTTCGATTTCCTTAAGGCTCAGGTGGGTGAGATCCAAATACACGTAGTCCTTGCCGTCTATGCCGCGGCCCTCGCGGATTTCCTGGTAGATACAGCGGCTGATCACATCGCGCGGGGCCAGATCCTTGACCGTCGGGGCGTAGCGCTCCATGAAGCGCTCCCCATAGCGGTTACGCAGCACGCCGCCCTCGCCGCGGGCACCTTCCGTGATGAGGATGCCCAGCCGGTACATGCCCGTGGGGTGAAACTGCACAAACTCCATGTCTTCTAGCGGGATGCCGGCTCGCAAGGCGAGGGCGAACCCATCGCCCGTGTTGGCGTGCGCGTTTGAGGTCGTCTTGTAGACGCGGCCGTAGCCGCCGGTGGCGAGCACAACGGCCCTAGCGCGAAATGTGTGGATCTCACCCGTTCGAATCTCGTAGGCCACCACACCGGCCGTCTCGCCATCGGGGTTGATCAGCAAGTCCAGCACCTGAAACTCATTATAGAAGCGCACCTTGCGCTTCAGACACTGCTCATAGAGGGTGTGCAGGATCACATGGCCCGTTCGATCGGCCGCGTAACAGGCCCGGCGTACAGGGGCCTGCCCGAAGTTGCGCGTATGCCCGCCAAAGGGCCGCTGGGCGATCTTGCCATCTGGGGTGCGGGAAAACGGCACGCCGTCGTGCTCCAGCTCGATGATGGTCCGGGGCGCGTCTTGGCACATGACCACGATCGCGTCCTGATCGCCCAGATAATCGGAGCCCTTGACCGTATCAAAGGCGTGCCAAATCCAGTGATCTTCTTCCTCGTTGCCCAAAGCAGCGCAGATGCCGCCCTGAGCGGCCCCGGTATGGGAGCGCAACGGATGCAGCTTGCTAAGCACGGCCACATCGGCTCCCTCGGCGGCATAACGAGCCGCCATGAGCCCCGCGCCCCCTGCGCCCACTACGACGACCTCATGCTCAAAGACCGCCATACCCGATTATCCCCCTTTTCGGATGTCAGCCGGGCTTGGGGGGAGTGTAATTCCAGCCCGCCGTGATCACGGAATAGGCCCCAACCACGAGCAAAAACAGAGCCACACACCAGGCCAGCACGGTCAGCAGCAGCCGCGCCATGTCGTGGCGAACATAGTCTCCGATTATGTTGGAGAGCCCGTAAAAGCCATGATGTAAGGCGAAGAGCAGAAAAAGCAGGTTGTAGGTCTTCCAAAACCACGCATAAGCAGGATCGGCCAGTCGGGCCATGACCAGATCGTATGGCGTCGGCTCTACTAGCCCCGTGCGGGCTTGCGCGGCCTCTCCGTAGCGGGGTAGCTCCCCCTCAGAAAGCAGCTCGGAGGTCATCGTGGCCGTGGCCGGATCATAATGCTGCACCCAGTAGTGCACGATGAGCATAATCACAAGCACGCTTCCCGAGACCCGATGGAAAAACCACCAAAATGCCCGGGGACGTGGCGAGGGCTGATATAGATGCCTCATGGTCTCGTGCGCTCCTTAAAAGAACATCCGCAAGATAGGATAGGCCCCCAGCCCGATGATGAGCACCGCGGCTCCTGAAAGGGTCCAGAAAAGCCGTTTCTGCTGGGGAGACCATCCCAGAAAATCAATGAGCACGATCCGCAACCCATTTAGCGCGTGATACGTCACAGCAGCCAAAAGGAAGATCTCCAGCACCCGAAAGAGGGGATGATGATAACCCGCGATCAGGGCGTTGAATTGATCGCGATCCGTTAGGGTCCGAAGCCCGTAGACGTGGACAATAATGTAGCCCACGAGGGCCAGGCCGCTGATGCGGTGAAAGAGCCAGGCCAGCATGCCCACGCGCATTTTATAACGAAAGAGCAGCTCCCACCATCTCATGCCGTCCTCCGCACTCTGAGGCCAACGGGGGCGTCGCAAAATGCACCTTCGAATAGCGAAAATCTAAAATCTTTCCGAGCCTTTCAACAGCAAAGAGGGCCGCTCCATTCCCGCCTAGCGATGCCGGCGCAACCGCGCAGCGAAAACCCCATCGGCGCCCGTATCGGGGGGAAAGCTCACCATCCAGCCCGATTCCTGAACCCAACCGGCAGGCACCCAGCCGCATGCGGACTCCAGCGTAAACTCCGGATGTCGGGCTAAAAAGGCCTGCACCTGCTCTTCGTTCTCCTCGGGCCACAGCGTGCAAGTGGCGTACAACAACACCCCGCCGGGCCGGACGAGTTGGGCGGCGTTCTCCAAAAGCTCCCGCTGCAGAGCCACCAGCTTAGGCACATCCTCTGGCTGCCGCGCCCAGCGCAGATCGGCTCGCTTGGCGAGCACACCCAGGCCCGTACAGGGGGCGTCTACGAGAACCCGGTCGAAAAGCCCCTGTCGCCACCGTCGACCGTCCGCCTGCAACACGCGCACGCATCGGGCGCCATACCGGCCGACGGCGCCCTCCAGGTAACGCGACCGACCAGGGTGAACCTCTATAGCCCAAACCTCCCCCTGATCGGCCATCAGCTCGGCAATGAGCAAGGTTTTCCCTCCTGGGGCGGCGCAAAGGTCCAAGATGCGCTCCCCGGGTTGGGGATCCAACAACCGCACCACCCAAGCCGAGGCCGGATCCTGTACTGCGAGCATGCCTCGCAGAAGGGCACCTCGAAGCGGCGCCAGAGCGTGCACCCAAAAGGTCCGCTCTAACCCCTCTACGGGCTCCGGCCGCAGGCGCTCCAGCGTCTCCGAAGACAGTCCCAGGTCCTGCCAAGAGCGCACCCGGCGGGGGTTGAGGCGCACAGCAAAACGCGGCCGCTCGTTACCCCAGCGCAACAAGGCCTCTGTACGCTCGCGCCCCCAGCAGCGCAGCCAGCCCTCTACGATCCAATCCGGGTACGAATACCGAATCCCGAGCCGCTGCACGGCATCCTCGACATCCGGCTCCGGCCAGCGCGGCTCGCGCAGGGCACGGCGCAGCAGAGCGTGCACCAGCTTGGCTGCGCCTTCATGAAGATACTCTCGAGCGATCTCAGTCCAGGCGTTCACCACGACCGGGGTCGGGGCGCTTGTAAAACGCAGCTCGTATAGCCCGATCCAAAGCATGGCCCGCACGGCGGGCTCCAGACGATCGGCGCGACGGTACCAGCGCGCCAGCAGAAAGTCCACATAGCGGCGCCACCGCAGCGCCCCCTGAACCAGCTCCGTGACTTGGGGGCGTTGGGGGATCGTAAGCCGTTCGGCATCGGCCAACCGGGCGGCGAAAGCCCCCTCTTCTGCTACGCGCCGCAGCGCATATAAGGCCCACTGGCGCATCGGCGCCTGTGGCGCCGGACGTGGAATCGCAGATCGGCGCGGCATCAGGATTCCCAAGTGCGCTCTGGGCGTGTGGCCTCGTAGACGTAGCGCAACAGCTCCCGGTCCGCCTCCGATAGGGAGCGATTTCGACGAGCAAGCACGCGCTCGGCTGCGGCCAAAAAGCGGTCCAGGGGATAGGTGCTGAAGCCCGCCGCCCCTCCCCAGCTAAACGACGGGATGACCGTTCGGGGAAAACCGGCCCCGAATACGTTGGCCCCCACCCCCACGACCGTGCCCGTATTGAACGTGGTTCCGACGGCGGATTTGACGTGGTCGGCAGCAAATAGCCCCAAAAACTGCCGATCCGTGTCCACAAAACGACCCTCGAGCGCATCCCAGATGCGCACGGGCCGGTAATCGTTTTTGAGATTGGAGCTCTGCGTGCCGGCCCCCAAATTGACCCATGCGCCGATCCAGGCATGCCCCAGATGCCCGTCGTGGGCCTTGTTGGCATAGCCCTGGAAAGTCGTCATCACGACCTCTCCCCCCACCCTACAGACGGGCCCAATGCTTGTGCCGCCATACAGGCGCGCGCCCATACGCACCTGCGTATGCGGGCCGATGTAGCATGGCCCGCGGATGGCGGCTAACTCTCCCACCTCAGCCCCCTCGTCGACCACGATCGGGCCGGATTCCGCATTGAGCACCGCGCCCGGATAAACCACCGATCCGGGGGCCAGGTATATGCGCTCCGGTGTAAGCCCAAGGGCGCCTGCGTGCATTCGACCCTCAAAGCGGCCTAGGGGGAAATCGCTGAGCTCTCGCGTCAACTCGGCCGCGCTTTCGTAAACCACATCCCCTAGCCTCCGCAGGAGCTGAACCCCCTCCCAATCGGTGCGGGGCCATCCCTCGGAGGCCTTGTTCGGGTCCCCCTGTTCGGGATCCCACCTCAGCAGCGCCTCGCCTTCCAGGCGCAGAGCCAACCACTGCGAGCCCGACCACCAGCTCTGCGGCCCCCGCGCATCCCTCATGGCGCGTACCTGGGTCTCTGTGGGGATCCAGCGGGCGTTCACCCAAAAAATGACATCCGCGGGCCTCCACCGGTTTGCCGCGATGTCGTAGGCTTGCTCGGTCCAGGGCGCCAGGAAGGGCCGCACCCAGGCCCGCAGCTCCACACCGCCCCCCCAGAGCCGACGATGCTTCTCCCAGAGCGTGCGCACGCCCACGCGCAGCTCGAAAACAGGTCGGGTCCACACCAGCGGAAGCAGGCGCGCTACTTGGGCATCCTCCACGAGATAAACGATCTGGGTCATGCGCCGAGCTCCGGCCCAAAAACAAACAGAGGCGACCTTATGTGGCCGCCCCGCCTGTGTGCACGCTACACGCTTATGTCCTACTGCGGGTTGTAAGCTTGGCCGTATTTGCGCATGAACTTCTCGACGCGGCCTGCGGTGTCGACGAACTTTTGCTTACCCGTGTAGAACGGATGGCAGACCGCGCAGATCTCGACCTTGATGTCCCGCTTGGCCGTCGAGCGTGTCTTGAAGCTGTTGCCGCAGATGCAGTGCACGGTTACTTCGCGGTACTCGGGATGGATACCGGGCTTCATGTTGCTACCTTCGCTTGCTATGCATCCTGAACAAAGGTACAGCGGGACGCGATCGGATCGCAACCGATTGCGCCAGCCGCGGCAAAAGGTGTAGCTTGGCGGCCGCATAGCCCGTTCTGCAAAGCATGATCGATATTCGGCTGTTGCGACAAGACCCAGAGCGGATCCGGCAGGCTGTTTTGCTTAAGCAAGCCGGCGATCCGGCACTGGTGGATCAAATCCTGCGCTTGGACGAGGAGCGGCGCCGCCTGCAAGCAGAGGCCGATCGTCTGCGGGCTGAGCTGAATGCGCTCTCTCGACAAATCGGTCAGCTCATGGGGCAGAGTCGTCAAGAGGAGGCCAGCGCGATCAAGACCCAGACGGCGGAGCTCAAATACTGCATCCGGCAGCTTGAAGAGCGCCTGCAGGCGATCGAATCCGAGCAAGAGGCGCTTCTGCTGCAGATCCCCAATCCCCCCCACCCCTCGGTGCCCGTTGGGCGGTCGGCCTCAGACAACCAGGTCGTGCGCATTTGGGGAGACCCTCGCCCCTCTGAGGGGCTGCGGCCGCATTGGGAGATCGCCGAGGCGCTGGGGATCATCGATTTTGCCCGCGGAGCCAAGGTGTCGGGATCCGGCTTTCCGTTTTACGTCGGCATGGGGGCCCGTCTGCAGCGGGCGCTTATCGCCTTCTTCTTGGACGAGGCGGCCCGGCGGGGCTATCTGGAGATGGAGCCCCCGCTGCTGGTAAACGCCTCCAGCGCCCGCGGCACGGGCCAGCTTCCCGACAAAGAGGACCTGATGTACGTAATCGAGCGCGACGAGCTTTACCTCGTTCCCACGGCCGAAGTCCCCTTGACGAACTACTACCGAGACGAGCTGCTGGAGGAGGACGCCCTGCCTATACGGCTTTGCGCCTACACGCCCTGCTTTCGACGCGAGGCCGGCTCCTACGGCCGAGACGTACGGGGGCTTAACCGGCTGCATCAGTTCGACAAGGTCGAGCTGGTTAGGATCGCGCATCCGGAACAGAGCTACGCGGAACTGGAAAGCCTGCGAGAGGACGCCGAACGGCTGCTGCAGCTACTTGGGCTTCCCTATCGGGTTTTGCTTATGTGCACAGCCGATCTGGGCTTTACGCCGGCCAAAAAGTACGACCTGGAGGTCTGGAGCCCTGCACAGAGCCGATGGCTGGAGGTCTCCAGCGTCTCGAATTTCGAGGATTTTCAAGCCCGCCGCATGAACCTGCGCTTTCGGCCCCGGGATGGATCCCGGCCCCGTCTGGTGCATACACTCAACGGCTCCGGTCTGGCCCTGCCGCGCGTGGTGGCGGCCCTTCTGGAGCATTACCAGACCCGGGAGGGACGCGTACGCGTGCCGGAGGTCTTGGTTCCGTACCTGAACGCGGAATGGCTTTCCATATGAGCTGGCTGGATCGCCTAAGGGCCTTGCAGGAGGCCCGCCGCTCGCTTCTGTGCGTGGGCCTGGATCCGGATCCGGAACGGTTGCCGGCTGCGCTACATCCGGAGCGCGACCCCGTAGAGGCCATCTACCGGTTTGTTTCGGCCCTGATCGCCGCCACGGAGGAAGTGGTCTGCGCCTTTAAGTTCAACACGGCCTTCTATGAAGCGCACGGAGCGGCGGGCTGGGCGGCCTTGGAGGCGCTCGTATCGAGCGTGCCACCGGGTCCGATGGTGATCCTGGACGCCAAGCGGGCCGATATCCCTCATAGCGCGCGCTTTTACGCGCAAGCCCTCCTGGGGCGCATGCCGCGGGCGGATGCCGTGACGGCCTCCCCGTATATGGGGCTTGAAGCCCTGGAACCGTTTTGGGCCTACCCAGATAAAGCGGTCTTCGTGCTCTGCCGCACGTCAAATCCGGGGGCGCAGACGCTACAGGAAAAGCGCCTGCAAGCGGGACACTCCCTCTACCAAGAGGTGGCCGCCCAAGTCAACGCCTGGGCCCGCGCTCGATCCCTGAACCTGGGGCTTGTGGTCGGCGCCACGGAACCGGAGGCGATCCGGAACGTGCGCCACAAGGCCCCCGAGCTTCCGCTGCTCATCCCCGGCATAGGAGCCCAGGGCGGGGCCCTGGCCGAGGCCGTTCGGTACGGAACGGCCGGCGGAGGCTGCGTCCTGATCAACGTGAGCCGGAGCGTTCTGGAGGCGGGCTCGGGCCCGGACTTCGCCGAACAGGCCCGCAAGCAAGCCGAGACACTGCGCCAGCTGCTCTGGGCCCATCGATCGGTGTAACGGCGGCCTGGACCGCGAGGTCCTGTCCGCTGGATGTTCGCAAATGCGACCTGCCCCATCGGAGCGGCTGCTGCATGCGCTTTGGCTGTACGGCGCCTTCGAGACGCATGCGCTTCGCACCGTAGAGGGCCTCCCCGTGCGCGTGGTGCGGCTGGGCCGACCCAATCCGGATCAAGGGCCAGACATAGAGGGGGCCGAACTGTTCATAGGGGAGCAGCGTTGGGCAGGCGCTCTTGAGTTCCACTGGCGATCGGCCGACTGGGTGCGACACGGACACCACCAAGACCCCCGCTACAACGCCGTCATCTTGCACCTCATCTGGCGGGCCGATCCGTGTACAGGCGCTCTATACCGAGCCGACGGATCCCGGCTTCCTGAGCTTGTGCTGCAACCCCTAGCACCTGCCTCTTTACGAACGTTAGAGCATCCCGATCTGGAACGGATCCCCTACTGCAAGCCCGAGCTAGCCAGATTGCGGCCAGAAGAGGCGCGTCGGATACTGGACACGCTACAGAGGGCGCGGCTGCTGGACAAAACAGCCCGGTTTCGGCGCGATAGCGAGCGCCTCCGAACACGCCAGATAGCATCCTGGGATGAGGCGCTCTGGCGCGCCTTGGCCGAAGCCCTGGGATACTCCGCCAACCGAGAGCCTATGCGCCTGCTGGCCGAAAGGGTTCCGCTGGAGCGGCTAAGGAGCCTACCTGATCGCATAAGCCGCGAGGCGTTGCTTTTCGGGGTGGCGGGCTGGCTGCCGGATCCCGAGCAGGCTCGCCTTGATGCCTATGCCCAAGCTGTACGCGCCGCCTGGGAGCATCTTGCGGACCTCCCGGAGCCCATACCCGGCACGTTATGGCGCACAGCTCGGGTGCGGCCCGCTAACCATCCCGTGCCCCGCATCGCCCAGGCCGCCGCGCTCGCAGAACGTCTTCTGGAGGCGCCCTTTGCGCCGCGCTTGCAACAGGCCGCGCAGCAGGGGTTGCCGGCGCTACGCCGGCTGCTGCAGACACCGGTGTCCGCGTATTGGCAAGAACATCGAACCTGGGGCGTTAGGCTGCGACAGCCGTCTCGTCTTGGGCTTGGCCGAGAGCGCCTGGATGTGCTGTTGGTAAACGCCGTCTTGCCGGCCCTGTGTGCGCTACGCGAGGAGGCACAGCCGCTCGACTGGTTTGCGCGCTTGCTTGCTCTATATCGCTCTGTGCCGCTGAGGGGGTACAACCGCATCAGCCGGCGCTTTGCGCATTCCCCCTTAAGCGCACAAACAGAGGCTGACGCACAGGCCCTACAGCACCTCTTTGGTCGCTTTTGCTCGGAGGGCGGCTGCCTACACTGCCCCGTGGGAACCGCGCTTTATGGCTTCTGATCAGCTCCCCAGATGGGATGGCGATTGTGCGGAGGGCGGGACTCGAACCCGCACGGCCTGGAGGCCACCAGATCCTAAGTCTGGCGCGTCTACCGGATTCCGCCACCTCCGCTATGACGCCTCAAGATACGACCAGAGTGCTCGAGTGGGCAAAGAAGAGCTCAAAATCGGATCGCGCCGGCCGGCTCCCCGTAAGCTTGCAGGACCCAGTAGATAACCCAGCCCGAGACGGCCACAAACAACCATATCGGAAAAGTCCAACGGGCCAAGCGCCGGTGCCGCTCAAAACGGCCCCGAAAGGCGTGCACGAGGAGCACGATAACCATCGGGCCGTTGGCCGCAGCCAGCACGGTGTGCAGAAAGAGCAAAACGTAGTAAGGCAGACGCCAGGCCTCCGGACCTGCGTATCGCGTGGTTCCGTAAAGGCCCCATTTGAGCAGGTAGAAAACCAAAAACAATGCAGCAAAGGCCGTGGCCACAAGCATAAAGCGCATATGCCAGGTGCGCTTTTTCAAGCGGATCATAACGTAGCCGATCAGCAGAAAAAGGCCGCTTAGGCCGATCGCGTAGACGGATAGCTGCCCTAAGAGCTGCCCCATGTCGGCGATCCTGATAAACGAAAGCCCGCCTGTAGGTGGCGG